>JAEXTB010000076.1 GCA_023453725.1 Bacillota bacterium
GTGATAACCAACTTCAAGATCCCCGGTGGTAAGCCCGTTTATAACTTCGTCCGCAAACAAATCAACGTCTACGCCAAACGTATGCATGCCCACGCCGCCAAGGTCGGTATTGACCGCGGGAGGAACCACTTCAACTACGGCAATGCCGGTATGTTCAAGCTGCTTTCTGAGACTGAACGTAAAGGAATGCACGCCCGCTTTTGTTGCGCCGTACACCGGCACCCAGATCGGGGGCATGAAGGCGAGTTCCGAGGAGACGTTGATAATGGCGGGGGTGTGCTGCTTCATGAAATGTGCCGTAAACAGCCGGGCAAAGTGGATAGGTGCTTCCAGATTGATGGCAAGCTCCTGCTTGATATCCGACCAAGTGACATCGGGGCTGTCTAAATCCATCCGTCGCTGGATACCGGCGTTGTTGATGAGCACATTGGTTTCCGGGAACTCGGAAATAACTCGTTCATACAACGCGGCACGCTGTGCTTCGTCCGCTACGTCGCACTGGATGGTAAGAAGCCCTTTTATCGCTTCGGCGGCAGTTATGAGCTTGTCCTCCCTCCGGCCGCAGATGATGACGCGGTTTCCAAGCGCGAGCAGCCGCTTTGCCAAAGCAAGACCTATCCCGTTGGACCCACCGGTAATGAGTATGGTATTTCCATGCATCTGCATAAGCTACACTTCCTTTCTGCACCATTATAGTGCGGCGTGAATGTGTTTCATAGCCAGAAATGTATTCAGGGAAGCGGCTCTATGGTCATACTGGAAATTTTGGCAGGCTTCGTGATAAAGTGGTTGTAGTAAACGTCACCAAATAGCGTGGCGTACTATTGTCCTGAAAGGAGCGCCGTATGGAGACTGTACCCGCTAAAACCATTGTGACAAAAACAAAGAGCCCGGATGAATGGTTTGGCGTTGACTACAATATGAACATCTATCGGGGTTGCCCGCATGGCTGCATTTATTGCGACAGCAGAAGCGTTTGTTACCAGAACCCCGATTTTGGTACGGTAAAAGTAAAAGAAAACGCCATCGAAATTATACGGGATGATTTAAGAAGAAAGACGAAGCGGGGAGTGGTTGCGACCGGCGCCATGAGCGACCCATATAATCCATTTGAGCAAAAGCTATGCCTGACCCGTAATGCCCTCGAGATTCTCGATTTCTATCAATTCGGCGTTGCGATCGATACGAAGAGTACACTCGTAACACGCGATTTTGATGTGCTGCAGAAGATCAAAGCGCATTCTCCGGTTCTTGTTAAGATGACAGTCACGACAGCTGATCCTGATTTATGCAGCAAAGTTGAGCCGCATGTATCCGGCCCACAGGAACGGTTTGCGGCGATCAAGACGGTTTCGGACGCCGGAATATTCTGCGGCGTGCTCATGATGCCGATTTTACCTTTCATTAATGATACAGAAGATAACATCCGTGCCATTACTGAACAAGCAAAAGAAGCCGGAGCCAGGTTTGTGTATCCGGCTATGGGCATGACGCTGCGGGAAGGAAACCGGGAATACTATTATGAAAAACTCGATGAACTGTTCCCGAATATGAAACAGAAGTATATGGAGGCATATGGTGATAGGTATGGATGCACAAGCCATAATGCAAAAAGGCTTTGGGCTGTCTTTGCGGCACAATGCGAACGCCTCGGCCTTCTTTATGAGATGAAGCGCATCATTGCGGCGTATAAAGGCAGCTACAACCAACAACAACTGAGCTTGTTTTGATCATGACCAGCTTAAAAAAGCCCGGGCGTAACGCCCGGGCTTTTTGCCGCTAGTAGGGAAGGTTACAGCGTTGGGGACAGGAGTTCCTTTACCCGGCTTTCGTGCTCGAAGAGCGCGCAGCCGCCCGTATGTTCTCCGCCGACGAGGCTTGCATCCTGCAGCCGCTGGAAAAACGGAGAATTGAGCGCTTCCAATAGCGTACACTCCTTCAGGCTGCGGTCGGAATACGGGGAAAAGGGGCAGGGTTCCGCTGCGCCATAGGGATTGACGTGGAAAAAGCCACGCCCTGCCGCAAGGCAGCCGCCCAAGAACTTCTCATCCCCAGGGAAGGAAAGGAAAAAAAGTGAACCATACTGCAGACGCAGCGCTTCAATCCGCTGTTCCAGAAAGGCGACTTCTTCGCCGCCGAGCGTTAGAGCGCGCGTGCTTTCGTCCACCGGAACATATTCCACATAGAAAATGAGCCTGCAGCCCTGCTGTGCAAGGGCGGAAAGAAAGGCGTCGGAGGTCAGCTCGTCAAGGTTTTCCCGCGTAACCGTGAGAGATACGCCAAAGAGTATGCCTCGCCGCCGCAGATCCTGCATGACCTGCGTCAGTTTTTGATACATGCCCGTCCCCCGACGTTCATCCGTGCGGGCGCTCCCGCCCTCCATGCTCAGTATGGGGACCAGGTTTCGGTGTGTGTGAAACAGCGAAATGTAGTCCTCATGGAGCATGGTGCCGTTTGTGAACACGGGAAAGAGGATACTTTCCACCTTGGCGGCTTCCTCCAGCACATCGCGCCGCAATAGAGGCTCCCCGCCTGCGAGAAGGTTGAAGGAGACGCCAAGCTCGGCTGCCTGCCTGAAAATGCCGCCCCATTCTTCTGCGGTCAAAAGGGGCTGGCGCGGGGTATCCCCGCAAGTTCCATTCGCCCGCGCATAGCAGCCCTTGCAGGTCAGGTTGCAGTTGTGCGTGATGCTCGAGATCATAAACGCGGGAACATGCTGCCCGGC
The DNA here is from genome assembly GCA_023453725.1 of Bacillota bacterium. Lineage (GTDB taxonomy): Bacteria > Bacillota > Clostridia > Christensenellales > CAG-138 > JAEYLA01. Next base: position 2,726 of record JAEXTB010000076.1, read on the forward strand.
GTTTTCGTGTTCCAGGCGCTTGCGGGCGTTTTTTTTGCTGTAATCGCCAAGCTTTAACAAATACGCGGTTTCCCGCGGGTTTTGAAGTGTTTCGCGCAGCACGTCCTTGACCATGGAGGCGATGCTGCCGTTCATGTATTGTGTAAGCTCATTGCCTGTCATGTGCAGTCTCCTCAAAATTGGTTCCATAAAGGGTATTCGTTTGGGCGCGAGGTTGTTCCGGGAATAAACTCAGGCGGCATCCTTGCCGTGCAGCGTTGTATATACGCTGCTGAATATGCCGAACAACAGGCCTACGATGGGGAATATAATCCATGCGATCCCCCACAGGTTGTATACGAACCCGAGGAACAGGAAGACTGCGACCGTAAGCGGCCAAACCACGGAAGCTACCGCGCTGACTACCTTGCTTTCCTTGGCTTTTACAGGCGTGTATTCTTCAATCTTGAGCAGCTTCTGGTAAGAAGAACGGTGCATGCTGCCGCGGATCAGGATATATACGCCGCAAGCGACGATCAGCAATAACAAAGGTACCCCATATGTACTTTTATCAGGCCCGAGTGCCGAAAACACAAACAACGGTACGGGGCTGATGACGCACAGGCATACGCCGAAAATGACGCTTTTCACATATGGATCACGAAGCGCCTCATATTCTGCCTGCAGCCTTTTGCGGGAGGCGGGGGCGATGAGCGTAGCTGTTTCCAACGTCTTGTACGGTTCCAGCCGCATGCCCCCGTAGATCAACGTGCCAACGCCGAATACGATGGAAACGAACATGGGAATCAGCGCAAGTGTATTTGCGCCAGGGCCTATGTTCCATGTGCCGCTTTCCAGCAGCTCATTGAAGAATATAAGCAGAGCGGGCCCCAATATACAGAAGAATACGCCCAGGGACACGTTGCGCGTCGCTTTTTTTGAGGCTTCCAGATAAGCGTCGATTTCACTGTCCTCCGCCTCCGGCAGGCGGTTGTCTTCCCGTTGAATGTTCAGTTCCGTCAAAAGCTCGTCGATGTTGCCGAATTGAGAAATGACAATGCCTACCGCCTCATTCTCGGTCTTTCCCTGTGCTTTCAGCTCGCGGTAGTGCTCCTCCATGTTGGAAAGCAGCTCGGCTCTTAGCTGCATCACACGCTCCGTGCGTGGCAGGCCGGCGAACAAATTGTCCAGATAACTCCGTATGGTATCCATGGTAAATCTCCCCCTAACCATTTACAAATTTATTGATGACATCTTTGGTGGTTTCCCACTCTTTGCATTTTTCTAGGTAATATGCGCGCCCCTCGGGCGTAATGCGGTAGTACGTGCGGCGCTTTCCAAATGTTTCTTCCCCGAAGAAGGACACGATATATCCGTTGCGCTCCAACCGCTCAAATGCGGAATAGAGCGTCGTTTCTTTTATAATGTACGCATCCTGCGTACGTTCTCGAATTTTACGGGATATTTCGTATCCGTACGATGGCTCATCCAACAGCATGCACAACAATATGGTGTCATTGTAGCCTCGGATGACATCGCTGCTGATCATGCAATCACCTCTGTTTCCGACCCTGGACAAAATACTACGACTGTCGTAGTATGTATACGATACCATTACTACTACGACAGGTCAAGTAATATTTCTAAAAAATGCAAATATTTGTTTTTGATGCTTCTCGCACGTGTGTCAAAACCCGCATAGTATACAAAAGCAGCTGAACAATTGTGAGCCATGTGGGAAATAGGCCACGCTTTTTCCACATGGCTCCGGGTAAGGGAGATTGTGCGATGCAGAATAATCAGAACCGTAATGGGTTCAGCGTACCCATACAGGGGTTTGTGCAGGACCCGCTTCCCAATCAGATCGCCGGGTTTCAGGGCGGGTACAGGCAGACCGTTAAAAGGCAGGAAAACTCTTTTCAGGCCTACCGGGAATATGGCGGGTATGCAATAGGAAGAGTAAGGCCCAGCTACCGCGTCGATGATGCGCCGGTGCGCGGGCGTATTCCTGCGCCAGCTCATATGCCTGAAGCGCCCCAGAGTGAGCCCATCCCGCAGCCGCCCCCGGAGACAGAACTTGTGGCAGCCTATACCGGGAATGTAGAGCAAACCGCACCAATTTCAATCGACCAAGCGGCGCCCAGCCTGCGCATGGCATCCAATCTGCGGCAGGGCGCGATGCCTTTGGGTTACAATAATTATCAGGAACTGATCAGAACGCTTACCGGCCGGTATGTGATCGCGGATTTTCTGATTGGTTCAACAATCCAGCGGCGCTCAGGGATCATTAAGCATGTGGGTGCGGGGTATATTGTGCTGCACAACCCCTGTACACAGGCGGAAACTGGATGCGATCTCTTAGCGCTGCGATTTCTAACGGTATTGCCCGAAGGCACAATGCCAAATGAGGCGGATTGCGCATTGCGTAAATTCGACCGGCTTTGAGGAACGCCACTTATATTCCAATCGCCGGGTTGCATGTAAACGCGCCTCGGCTTTAAAATCTAAAACGAGGGCAGAGGGCTCGCCCAGCTTATAGCGGTAGAGCCGTGCCATGTTTCACAACGGTATATCTGCGCGATAAATTTCATAGCCGAATGTATTGACAATAGAGATCACCTCATATATTTTTTATATAGAGCGAGCGCTCGTTCTATTACATAACTCATCTAACAACTACATAAAGGAGGGCGAGTATGAAAAGCCAACTGGCGAAAGCGTATATCAACCTGCATAGCATTGTACGCTGCCTGACGCAGCTATGCATCCTCGACAAAAAGGCAAGTGACCTGATCCGGGAACGAAACGTGGTTGTACAATTCGCTGTCAAAAATGGTCCAAGCGCCCGCCTGATCTTCCGAGACGGAGCATGTAGTTTTGAACAGGGAACGGGTGCGTGCGATATCAAGCTATATTTCTCGTCCGCCGAACACTTCAATCATATGATGGATGGAACAGCGAACCCCATTATACTAAAAGGATTTACGAAGCTTGGATTTTTGAAGGATGACTTTGTAACCCTTCTGAAGCGCGTGGAATATTACCTGAAGCCCACGGAAGAACTGCTGCAGAGCAGCGATTATAAATTCATCAATACCGTTCTGACATTCTATGTCGCTTTCCATTCCCTTGCAGCGGTCGGTATGCATGATCCGATTGGAAAAGAGGTTATGCAAAAAGCCAGAGCGGGTGTGTTCTTTGCTTCCATTGCCAATACGGATACCGCTACAAGGCTGCGGCTTTCAAAAGGCCGTATTGAGACGGTTTTAGAAACCGACAGTTTGCCGGAGTTTACATTCCGCTTTGCAAGTGTGGAAAAGGCAAACGAACTGCTGAGCGGGAAAACGGATTTTTTGACTGCCATAGGCATGGGGGATGTACAGATGGAAGGGTTTATCCCCATGATGCAGACGGTGGAGCATCTTTTGCCGCTGGCGTCCGGCTACTTATCGTAGAGAACAGGAGGACGGAATGAAGACATATACCTATACAAAAAGCAGGGAGCTGTTTAAAAGGGCGGCAAATGTAATACCGGGCGGCGTATACGGCCATTTGGGGCCTGCCAACGGATGCTTTCTGCCGGTGGATGCATTTCCGTTTTTCTCGGAGCGGGCGGAGGGCGCATACTATTGGGATGTGGACGGCAACCGGTTTTTAGACTATATGTGCGCTTATGGACCCAATATCCTGGGCTACAACGATCCGGATATAGACCGGGCGGCCATGGAGCAGGCACAGCGAGAAAATTGTGTCACTTCTCCCTCGGCGAAGATGGTGGAATTTGCGGAAGTACTCGTGGATACCGTTAAAATGGCGGACTGGGCGTTTTTTGCGAAAAACGGCGGGGACACCACATCGCTTGCGGTGATGACGGCGCGGGCTGCGACGGGCCGCAAAAAAGTCATACTGGTCAAGGGCAATTACCATGGGGTGGCACCGTGGACGCAGGGTGCAGGCTGTGGAGGCGTACTCACCGAAGAGGTCTCAAACAATCTTTATGTGGACTGGAACAATTACGAGCAGGTGGAAAGCCTGGTAAAGCAGAATCCCGGCGAAATCGCCTGCTTTTTGTCTACGCCATATTGGCATGGTAATTTCTCCGATAATGTCCTCCCCCAGCCGGGATACTGGCAAAAAATCCGGAAGCTTTGTACGGATAATGGGATAGTCCTGGCGATTGATGACGTCCGCTGCGGCTTCCGGCTGGATATGGCGGGCTCCGATCATTACTTTGGATTTCAGGCGGACCTGATGTGTTTTTGTAAGGCGCTTGCAAACGGCTGGAATGTTTCCGCACTCTGCGGCATTGATGCGCTCAGGGGCGCGGTGACCAATGTGTTCTTTACGGGCAGATATTGGATGTCCGCAATTCCGTTTGCGGCGGGTATTGCAACAATCGATAAAATGAAGCGGCTGGGCGGGCCTAAAATGCTGATTGAATATGGTAAGAAGCTAACCGAGGGGCTTGAAAAAGTTGCAGTATCCCACGGGTACGAGCTGATCTGCTCAGGCGTGCGTTCCATGTGGTATATGCGCATTGCGGATGACCCTTCCTTAAAGGTACATCAACGCTGGGTGGCGGAATGCGTCAGAAGAGGTGTGTTCTTTGCCAACCACCACAACATGTTTGTCAATTACGCCATGACCCCGGAGGACATCGATTTTACGCTGGAAGTGGCAGACGATGCGTTCCGCGCAATCAAAAACCAGAAATAGCCATAAGGGGTTGGGAACAGAATTGCCGATGATCCGGGACACTGATAGCGGTCATGCCATATTGAAGGGGCTGCAGATGATGTCTGCAGCCCCGCCTGTTTGCAGGCGGGAACAACGTATGTTGACATGCCTGATTTGAACAGATTAATATGGATATGAGGTAGGTGGAAGCATAGCATGGAGAACAGTTCTAAAGGCGATACGAAATTTTATAAGGATACATTCGAAAAGACTTCTGCTGACCGCCGGCAGAAAGTGCTGGAGGTTGCGATTGAACAATTTGCTTCCAATGGCTATAACGCGACCAATGTCAACGATATCAGCAAAAAATCAGGGGTCAGCATTGGCGCGCTCTACAGTTATTTTGCTTCCAAAGAGGATTTGTTCCTGACGATTGTGGATAATGCGTACGTCCTGCTGGAAACGGTGCTCAATGATCTGGCGGCGGGCAGCAGCGACATATTCGATTGGATTGACCGCATGTTAAGAGGAATTCGCATCTTTGCAACAAGGTATCAGAGGCTCAACCAAATTTATCTGGACCTTACCACGCAGGCGCTCTCCCAGATGTCCGAGCGTCTGTCCAACAAGCTCGAGGTCATCACCATACAGCTGTATTGCGATATCATAAGAAGGGCAAAAGAGGAAGGGAAAATAAGCAAGGATCTGGACGAAAGGATCGCCGCATTCTGTATTGACAACATGTTTACCATGTACCAGTTCTCGTTTTCTTCGGATTATTACAAGGAGCGGATGAAGATTTTCGTAGGGGAGGAGCGGATGCATGATGCCGCTTACCTCGAGAAAACCATCGCCCGGTTCCTGCGCGCTGCGCTGACGCAGTAACAGAAATAGAAATGAATAGTAATAAGACCGGCCAGAAACTGGCCGGTCTTTTGCGTTGTTCGGGGTAATTGCCTATTTCAACAGCATGCGGATCAGCTTGAAATTCTGCTCTTTATATGGGTGGTAGCGCATCGGCAGATCAATCCAGGTGGATTTTTTGACGATGCTGCGGTAGTGGGTAAAGGTATCAAAACTCAGCTTGCCATGATAACTGCCCATGCCGGAATGACCAACGCCGCCAAAACCAAGCCGAGGGTTGGCGAGATGAATGATTGTATCGTTGATGCAGCCGCCGCCAAAAGAGCAGGCATTAAGTACTCGCTTTTCTACTTCGCCGCTTTGCGTAAACAGGTACAGCGCCAGCGGCTTGGGGCGGGAACGGACAAAAGAAATACATCCGTCAAGCTCTTTGTATGTCATAACGGGGAGGATGGGGCCAAAGATTTCTTCCTGCATAATGGGAGAGTCGGGCGTAACGTCCACAAGCAC
>JAEXTB010000049.1 GCA_023453725.1 Bacillota bacterium
TCCAACACCTGCGCCTGCTGCCGCCCCTTCTCCTGCGCCTGATGTAAACAAGGATACGCCGCCGGGGGTGCTCCATATCCTGCTCGCGTCAGCGATTGCTGTTGTGCTGGGGCTGATTGGGGCCATCGCGTACCGGCGGTTTGCGCGGCCAAGGGTACGTTCCGGTGGGGCGGAAGAGGCTTCTGAAAAAGAGGCCGGAGAGAACGTAAGCCTGCCCGAGTCCGAAGAAGATCAGAATATGCAAACCTAAATCGGGGAAGCGTTATTCACGCAACTTGATAAACCGCGGGGTACAATCCACTTTCGATAAGGAGGGAAATTCTGTGAGCGCAAAGGCATTCGTTCGAAGGGCCGAAACGGCAGACTGCATTGAAAAATCAGAACATGGCTATGAATTTAAAAAGCGGGTCATTGTAGGAAAAGAGGACTCGGAGCATTTTGACGTTTCCGTTTATGAAGTGCCGCCGGGAAAGGCGGCAGTTCCCTACCATTATCACATGCGCAACGAGGAAGTGTTTTTTATACTCAGGGGTACCGGGGTATTGAAATCACCCGAAGGAGAACGGACGGTTACCGCCGGTGATTTTCTCTACTTTCCCAACAATGAAAAAGGAGCGCATAAATTGACCAATGTATCGGAAACTGAGCCGCTGGTCTATGCGGATTTTGATATCAGATATGATCCCGAAGTCGCATTCTATCCCGACTCAGACAAGGTCGGTATTTTCGGCAAAGGAACCCGCCTGATTTTCCCGGTTTCCCAAAACGTGAATTACTACGAGGGAGAGTAGTGGTTAACGGCAAGGATCAACAAAAGCTGGGGCTCCTGGCCCTTCTAAAGCCGACTTTAAGTCGGCTTTTTCTTTTCACATAATTACTAAAAATAATTTGAAAAAATTTATATTGTGCATATTGACATAGTGCGCAACACACACTATAATTCAAAACATAATATTGAATACGAGGATTTGTATGATGGAAAGAGAGGAGATTATATCCAGCCTTGTGCTCGAGCTTCGGCGCGGTAGTATCGTGTTGGCGGTGCTCAGCCAGCTCAAGAACCCTATGTACGGATATAATTTGGTAAACGTCATGGGGGAAAGCGGCATCGCGGTGGAGGTCAATACGCTCTACCCGCTGCTGCGGAGGCTGGAAGGGCAAGGCTTATTAAAAAGCGAGTGGGAAACCGGGGGAACAAAACCAAGAAAGTACTATGAAATGACCGAGTTTGGAAATGAAATTTATACGGTGCTCAAAAGGCACTGGGATGAAACGGTTACGAGCATGAACAAATTGATGGAGGGGGAGCGGCAATGAAATCAGACCTCATCGAACGCTATATTTACGCGGTAGAAAAACGCCTGCCCTATAAGCAGCGGGCAGATATTAAGAAGGAACTGCATATGCTTATTGCAGATATGCTCGAGCAGCGCTGCGGGGACCTTCCGCCGACAGAACACGATATTCGCGTGGTGTTGACGGAACTGGGCACGCCAAGCGAGCTTGCGGAAAAATACAATCCTGATAAGCACCATGCGCTGATTGGGCAGCCATATTACGGCAAATACAAAATGGTGTTAAAAATTGTATTATCGGCTGTAGCGGGCGGACTTACGATTGCTGCCTTTATAACAACGCTCCTCGGGGAACCTCCGCAGGTTCCGTTCTTCCGGTTTATGGAGTGGATCGGCGGGTTATTCATGGGAGAGCTCTACGCGTTCGCGTTTGTCACGGGGTTATTCGCGTTTTTTGAGCGCAAAGGCGTCAAGCTGGACGATGAGGATGTGTTGGGCGATCTGCCGCCCGTACCCTCAAAGGATGAGCGCATTGGAAGGGGAGAAACCATTTTGGGAATATTCTTTAGCATTGTGTTTCTTGTCCTGTTCTTGTGGCTTGGGCCGTGGGTCATTGGGATTTATAATCCCAATGGGTTTATACCCATGTTCAATCAGCAGGTATTGCTTCAGATGTGGCCAGTCATACTTCTGATCACAGGGCTGGGTATTGCAAAGGAAGTCGTAAAGATGCTGGAAGGGCGGTACACCTTCAAGGTTGCGTTTGCTACGTTGATTGAGGGGGTGTTGGGCGTCGGATTGATTGTGCTGCTGTTCTCGGCGCGAGACATCGTAAATCCCGCGTTTCTTCCCGGCGTCAGAGCACTCTTTGGCGTGGGCGATGCGGTTGGCAATGCGGTGCTCGGCAATATTCCGGTCATATTTTTCGGTGTGATCGCATTTGCTCACATTCTGGATATTGTGACGGCGTTTGCAAAAGCCTACCGCTTCCGGAAAGCATAGCACAAGAATCGATGAGGCATCATTTCGAAGAACCTTCGGTATAAACAAACCCCCGGCAATTGCCGGGGGTTTCTGCAACGCGTGGAACTGCATTTAAAAGGCGTTGGGTTCTTCCTACCTGTTGAGCAGCGTCTGCTCCCAAAGCTCGGGCTGAAATCCGACCAGCACAAAGTCTTCTCCGATGAGCAGAGGGCGCTTTACCAGCATGCCGTCGCTTGCAAGCAGGCGCAGCTGCTCCTCTTCCTGCATTGCTGGCAGCTCTTGTTTGAGCCCCAAAGCGCGGTAGGCCAACCCGCTGGTGTTGAAAAAACGCTTAAGCGGCAGCCCGCTCCGCTTTATCCACAGCCTGAGCTCCTCGAGCGTAGGCTGATCAGCCTTGATATCCCTTGCTGCATGGGGAATGCCGTGGTCATCCAGCCAGCGCTGCGCATCGGCACAAGTGCTGCACTTTGTATAGCAAACAAATAACATGATTGCAGTTCTCCTTACTTTAGGGTTCTGTAGCCACAACGCGAGCTCCGGCGTTTAGCGCAAATGTCTTGTCGTTGGTCAGATCGCCGTTGCCACTGACCGGTATGGCTTCCCCAAGGTAGGTGGGCAGGGGTTTTATCATGCAGTAGAAGAAATCCTTTACCCGCGCAAACATCTCCCGGAGATTTCTCAGATTACGATGGATCTGTGCCGTGTAGGCATCGGAAACCGCAACGCCGTAAGCGTCCAGCCCCAATGAACGGGCGATGTACACCGCGCGGTAGAGGTGGTATTGCTGCGTCACAATAATGATGCGCTGCGCTTTGAAGATATCCCGCGCGCGGTACATGCTTTCGTATGTGGAGAACCCGGCGTGATCCATGAATATGTGCCCGGAAGGCACGCCCCGCTCGATGGCAAACGCCTTCATGACGTTTACCTCGTCGTACTCCTTACGCCCATGGTCGCCGCTCATCAGCATACGCGATGCCGCGCCGCTTTCATAAAGCGCGATGCCGTAAAGAAGTCGGTCCTGGAGCACCGGGCTGGGCCGGTCGCCCTCCCATACGCCCGCGCCCAATACAAGAACGCAGTCCGCCTGAAGACCTGCCGCCTCGTCTTTGGAAACAAGGTATGGTTCGGAGGAAGCCACCACCGCGCGGTCAATCAAAAAAGGCACGATGAGCAGCAGCGCAATTATGATCAACCATGGCCACAGCTTCCGGTGCTTTTTCATAGGCTTGTCCTGTTTCATGCGGCCTCCCTTACGACGGAATTGATATCCAAAGTATACCATAACAGGGAATGCCGGGAGCAAAAGAAACTGTAAACAATACCGGCTCTAAAGCCGGTACGTATTCTATCAAATGTGCTGCGGTTCCAAGCGGCAGAGGTCGGTACGGCGGTTGCGGCGTACGGGGATGCTAAAACGCAATTCCTCCAGCATGGAGAGATCGAGATCTACCACACAAACGCCTTCCTCTTCCCCGCAATCATGCAGTACCGTACCGTCCGGTGTGGCAATAAGAGAATGTCCATAGGCGGTCTTTGATTGTGCCGGGGAAACGGCTGCTACAAAAAGCTGGTTGTCCAAAGCGCGGGCGCGCAGCAAAAGCTCCCAGTGGCGGGGGCCTGTGTTGCGGGAAAACGCGGCGGGCAGCGCAAGCAGGTCAGCGCCCTGCTGCATAACGAGCCGCGCCCATTCCGGAAAACGAATGTCAAAGCAAATGGACACACCGGTTTTTATGGGCGCGTCGAACAACAGGGGATAGCCGTCCCCGGGTGAGATGGTCTCCGATTCCATAAAGCGGAACTTCCCCGGCACATCAATATCAAACAAATGCGCCTTCCGGTACTTGCCTAAAAACGATCCATCCGGTCCAAACGACATGCTGGTGTTATAC
>JAEXTB010000305.1 GCA_023453725.1 Bacillota bacterium
CCACGCGGCCCACGCCCTCGCTTGAGGCGCTTGCGCAGGAACGTTTGCACATCAATAAGCCGGACGCCTGCACCCTGTTCCCGCTCTATGAAACCATGATGCGGGAAATGCGGGAGATGGAGCTTATGGAACTCTATGAGACCGTAGAGCTGCCGCTCATTGGCGTATTGTTCCGCATGGAAAAACAGGGCTTCCGCGTGGACCAGAAAGTGCTGCGGGAGCTTGACGCACAGTTTAAGGAACGCATTGACGCGCTCGCCGGAGAAGTCTACGAACTTGCGGGAGAGCCGTTCAACATACTTTCCACCAAGCAGCTTGGATATGTCCTGTTTGAAAAGATCGGCCTTCCCGCCCAGCGCAAGACAAAGACGGGTTATTCCACCGATGCGGACGTATTGGAAAGCCTGATGGATCAGCACCCCATTGTGCCGCTGGTGCAGGAGTACCGGTTTTTAACAAAACTTAAGAGCACGTTTATTGATGGGCTTCTTGCGTTGCGTTCCCCGGAAGACGAACGGGTGCACACAAGCTTTAATCAAAATGTTGCGGCCACCGGGCGCATTTCAAGCACCGAACCCAACCTCCAGAACATTCCAGTGCGTACGGTTTTGGGCAGAGAGATCCGCAAGGCATTTGTGGCGAGCCCCGGCAATATACTCATCGGTGCCGATTACTCCCAGATCGAGCTGCGGCTTCTTGCGCATATCAGCGGGGATGAAGCCATGCAGGAGAATTTCCGCGAAGGCGGAGATATTCATACAAAGACTGCTGCGGAGGTATTTGGCGCGGCGCCGGAGCATGTTACATCCGAGCAGCGAAGCGCCGCAAAAGCCGTCAACTTTGGGATCGTCTACGGTATTTCGGATTTTGGGCTTGCACGAAACTTGGGCATCAGCCGCAAACGCGCGGGCGAGTATATTGAACGGTATCTGGACCGGTATCCGGGCGTGCGCAACTACATGAAGGGGAGCATTGAAAACGGCCGCGAGCACGGCTATGTCAAGACGCTTCTGGGCAGGCGGCGCGAACTGCCGGAATTAAAGAGCAGCAATTATAATACCCGCTCCTTTGGGGAGCGCGTGGCCATGAACATGCCTATTCAGGGAACGGCTGCTGATATTATCAAGCTTGCCATGGTGCGTGCGGATGCGGCTTTGAGGGAAGAAAAATTAAAAAGCCGCCTTGTGCTGCAGGTACATGACGAATTGATTGTAGACTGCCCGCCGGAGGAAGAAGCCCGCGTAAGCGCGATTTTGTGCGACTGCATGCAGAATGCCATGCAGTTGTCTGTGCCGCTCGTTGCAGAGGTCAAGAGTGGGCATAGCTGGTACGATACGAAATGACCGCGAAAGGCAGGCGTATCGGCCTTACCGGAGGCATGGGCGCCGGGAAATCAACCGTTTCCGCCTATCTGCGCGCACTGGGCGCATACGTGCTGGATGCCGACATTGCCGCGCGCATGGCGGTGGATCCCGGAAGCCAGGGGTTAAACCTGCTTGTATCCCGTTTTGGAGCGGGCATTCTGGAGCCGGATGGTTCGCTAAACCGCCGTTCGCTTGCGAATATCATATTCACATCCGATTCCGAGCGTTTGGCGGTGAACAATATACTGCACCCGATGGTGCGCAGCATATTGTTAGAGCAGGAACGCGAAATCCGAGAAACGGAGCCGGAAGCCGTTGTGTTCTGGGATGTGCCGCTGCTTATCGAGAGCGGCATGCAGGAAGATGTGGATGAAGTCTGGCTTGTCACAGCAGATGAAGCAACGCGCGTTTCGCGCATTATGCGCCGCGACGGGTGCAGCGCAGAAGACGCGCTGGCCCGTATCCGCCGCCAGATGCCGGAGGAAGAAAAGAGACAATATGCCCACCGGCTGCTGGACAATTCAGGGGATGAAGCGGCACTTTTTGACCAAGTAAAGACACTCTACGCCGCATTGCAGGCAAACCATACAAGATAGCGAGACAGAGAAAGCATTGGAACACGCAAAAGGAAAACAAAAGAAAAAAAAGCGCAGAGGCGTCACATTCCTGGCGGCCGTCCTATTTCTGCTGCTTGCGGTACTCGTTGCCGTGATCGCAGGGCGGGAACTGGAAAAGCGCACGTATAAGCTGCTATACCCCGAAGAAATCAGCAAAAGTGCTGAGGAATTTGAACTCGACCCCTATCTTGTTGCGGCCATTATTCATTGTGAAAGTGGAAACCGCGCAGAGGTCATCAGCGCCGCGGGAGCGGTGGGTTTGATGCAGATCATGCCTGATACCGGAGAATGGATTTCAGGAAAGCTAAAACTAAGTGGATATGAACCCAGGCAGTTAATTCAGCCGGAACTCAACATCCGTATGGGATGCTGGTATCTGCGCTTTTTGCTGGACAGGTATGATCAGGACCGACCTTCCTCGCTTGCTGCTTACAATGCAGGGCATGGTAACGTGGACAAATGGAAAAATGATCCTGCCGTTTCCGAAGACGGGCAACTAAAGAATATCCCCTTTTCCGAAACGGAGAAGTATGTAGAAAAGGTGCAGCGTGCATATGAAAAATACAAGTCGCTTTATCAGAACACTTTCTAGCGTTCTTGCTGTATTGCTGCTAGGCGCAGGCTGCGCGCGTACCGCCCAGCCTGAACCAACGGTAACGCCAATCGCTATGCCGACTGCAACGCCCGCGCCGCAGCCGGTATCCGGCGGCACACTGATGCTGCCTATCCCCCGCAACCCGTTTCAGAGCGAGAACGGAACATCCTACAGCCCACTCACCATCAATACCGAAGAAATGCGCAACATGTACTCGCTGATATACGAGCCGTTGTTAAGGTGCGATTCCGCCAACCGTATTATTCCGTCCCTTGCGGAAAAATGGAGTAGCGATGATACCGGGCGGGTCTGGACAATACAGCTTCGCAAAAACGTCACGTGGCATAAGGGCAGCATGCTCACAGCGGAGGATGTGCTCTATACCATCGGACAGATCAAGCTCTTGGGCACGGCGTCCTACTATGGGCTTGCGGCGGACGCCATTGAATCCTATGAGCAGGCGGATGAAAACACCGTGCGCATTACCATGAAAAAAGCGGGCGCAGCGGCGCTGTATGCGCTTGTATTTCCTGTAGTCTGCGCAGAGACCCCCAATGAATTGAATGGCACGGGGCCGTATCAGGTACAAAACACCTCCGAAAACTCGGTGGAGCTCACCGTTAACCCCCGTTGGTGGAAGCAAACGCCGTATATTACAACGATCCAGTGCCTCCCCCGTGAAAGCAACGATGTCGCGCTCGATTCCTATGAGGCGCAGCAGCTGAATATGGTGCCGACAAAGACGGTCTCCGCAGGCAAGTTCAGGGAGGAGGGCATTACCTCCGTACTTGACATCATGACGCAGGAGGCAGAGGTACTGCTCATCAACCACAACAACGCCATACTCCGCAATGCCGATGTAAGAAAGGCCATTGCCTATGTGCTTGACCGCAGCGCGCTTGTTTCAAACGTTTATATGAACCGGGCTACCGTTTGCGATGTACCGGTGCCGCCTGATTCGTTTTTGTATGACGCAACCACAAAGATCTACGACCATGACCTTGAGAAAGCGGCGCAGCTTTTAAATAGCGCGGGCTGGACGGACGAGGATGGGGACGGTATCCTGCAGCAAGGCACCCGTAAGCTGCATTTAACGCTGCTGGTCAACGACAGCACGGAAAGCACCTACCGGAAAAATGCCGCGGCGCTCATTGCGACGCAGCTGTTAAAGGCCGGTATTGAGGCGGAGGTCATTACGGCAAAGCTTAGTATTGAACAGGCAGACGGGGAATTTGAACAGAAACTTAAAAACGGGGAGTTTGACCTTGCGCTTGCCGGTTTCCAAATGGAGGCATGCGGTAATCTGGAGCCCTATCTCGCCGCGGACGGCGCGCGTAATTACGGGAAAGTGTCTGGGGACTG
>JAEXTB010000311.1 GCA_023453725.1 Bacillota bacterium
ACACGCGGAGAGCACGCCCCACCATATCCGTCTGCTGGGGGATATCAAAAAAGCGGGTAAGCTTGCGGGTATTGCATTGACGCCGGAAACGCCGGTGGAGGCGGTGCGCACCGCGTTGCCGGAAGCGGATATTGTCCTGCAGGTTTCGGTGTGCGTCGGATTTGGGGGGCAGAAGTTTATTGTGCCGGTGTATGAAAAGCTCCGGCAGCTTCGTGAGTATAAAGAACGCTACGGTTACGGCTATGAGATACAAGTGGACGGCGGCATCACGGTTGAAACTGCGGGGATAGCGGCCCAATACGGCGCAGAAGTACTTGTAGCCGGTTCCACATTGTTTTGCGCGGCGGATATGAAGGCTGCGGCGAATTCTTTACGGGCGGCAGCGCCGGTATAAAGGCGCATTTTTATAACTGAAATTGAAATGGAGGAGATTGGCATGGGTCTGTATTGCGATAACCTGAAGGATAAGGTTTGCGTGGTGACGGGGGCGGCAAAAAGCATCGGATTTGCCATTGCGCAAAAGTATGCCGAACAAAATGCCAAGGTGGTGCTTCTAGACATCGACCCGCTGGTGGAACAATCCGCAGCAAGGCTCCGCGAACAGGGCTATGAGGCGACAGGGATCATACTCAACATTACCGATAGGGCGGCAGTACTTGCCTGCTTTAGGCGTATTGTGGAGGAGCACGGGGAGATCTTTGCCTTGGTCAACAACGCGGGCGTGGTGGATCAGCGTCCTTTTGAGGAAAATGACGAGGCCGTGTTTGACAAGATGTTTAAAGTCAACGTATACGGAACGGCGTATTGCATCCAGGGCGCGATCGAAAGTATGAAACGGCAAAAGGAAGGCCGCATCATCAATTTTGCCTCGAAATCCGGTAAAACGGGCTCCGCCCTGATGGGCCCCTATAGTGCTGCAAAGGGTGCCGTCATCGTACTTACCCAGGCGCTTGCATTTGAGTATGCGCCCTACAACATCAAAATCAATTCTGTCTGTCCCGGCATTACGGACGCTACGGGCGTATGGTCCAGCGTCAGCTCCGGGTATATCGACAACCTGCACCTACCTAAGGACGAGGTCGTGAAAAAATTTACCGCCAAGGTACCCCTTGGCCGCCTGACGGATAAGCAGGACGTGGTGGACTTTGTGTTCTTCCTGACGGCTTCGGGGGACTACTGCACGGGCCAGGCATTTAACATCACCGGCGGACGCGAGATGCACTAAGGAGGAACGGCATGGATATTGAAAAGCTGGTCAGGGATATTACCGCCGAGGTCCTAAAAGAAGTGAACGGCGGCACGGCACAGCAGCCCAAGGCAGGCTCCAAGTACGATGCGAGCTATGCCAAATACATGGATCATACCGTATTGAAGCCCGAGACGGCAAAAAGCACCGTCAAGCGGTTCTGCGACGAGGCAAAGGAATGGAAATTCGCAAGCGTATGCATTAACCCCACCCATGTCAAGTACGTCGCCGAACAGCTGTGTGGTACAGGGGTAAAAACCTGCTGCGTCATCGGCTTCCCTCTGGGTGCAAACACATCCTTTGTCAAGGCGGTGGAGGCGATGGAAGCGGTAAAAAACGGCGCTGAAGAAGTCGATATGGTAATCAACATCGGCGCGCTCAAGGATAAGGACTATGAGCTGGTGCTCGCGGATATCAAGGGAGTCGTCGATTCGGCGCACCCCAAGGCGCTTGTGAAGGTCATCATTGAAACGTGCCTGCTTACGGATGAGGAAAAGGTACGCGCGTGCGAGCTTGCAAAGCAGGCCGGGGCGGACTTTGTAAAAACGTCCACCGGATTTGGCGCGGGCGGCGCTACGGTGGAGGATATCCGCCTGATGAAGCGCACCGTGGGCGACAGCATGCTGGTGAAAGCGTCCACAGGCATCAATGACCGAAAAATATGCGATCAGATGCTCAGCGCCGGTGCCGTCCGTATGGGAACGAGCAAGGGTATGAAAATCGTCATGGGCGAGGAAGAAGAAAAGTGCACCAACTGCGGCAAGTGTAAGGCGGCTTGCCCCAGCGGAAATGTGACGATCACCAAGAACGAATATTAAACAACTATTGAAAGGATGCGTGAAGCAATATGGATAAGCAGGCATTGGGCATGGTGGAAACAAGGGGTCTTATCGCTGCGCTTGAAGCGGCTGATGCGATGGTAAAAGCGGCAAACGTGGTACTGGTGGGCAAGGAACAGATCGGTTCCGGCCTCGTAACGGTTATGGTCAGGGGAGATGTGGGCGCTGTGAAAGCGAGCGTTGACGCTGGTGCGGCTGCCGCCAAGCGTGTGGGCGAGCTCGTTTCTGTCCATGTCATCCCCAGGCCCCACCAGGACGTAGAAAAGATCATCCCCGCGAAATAAGGGTTATGCGTTAAGGAGGGCAACATGGATCTGGCATTAAAGGGCAAAACCGTGCTGGTGACAGGCGGCGGCGCCGGGCTTGGCGCAGGCATCTGCGAGGTGTTCGCGCAGGAAGGCGCAAACCTCATGGTCAACTATATCGCGAACGAGGCCGATGCAAAGCAGTTTGCAAAAACACTCTATAACCGCTTCGGCGGGCGGCATATGGCGATATACGGCGATGTGACCAATGCAGGAGATATCGAGAATATGATTGCCACAGCCGTACAGGAATACGGGCACTTGGACGTGGTCGTCAATAACGCGGGCATATGGCCGACGACGCTCATAGAGAACATGACGGATGAGGAATGGAAAAAGGTCATAGACGTCAACCTGACGGGGCCGTTCATGCTCAGCAAAAGGGCTTGTGTGCATTACAAGGAGTCCGGTACAAGAGGGCGTATCGTCAACATCATATCGAAATCCGCATTTGCCGTGAATACGGAGGCGCACGCACATTATGTATCCGCAAAGGGCGGGCTTGTGTTACTCACGAAGGCGTTGGCACGGGAGTTTTCACAATATGGCGTCATCGTCAATGGTGTAACGCCGGGCATGGTCAGGACGCCGCTCAATGAGGATAAGCTTTCCAAGCCGGAAATCTTAGCCTCCTACGTCGAGCGCATTCCCTCGGGCCGTGTGTCTACCGCCCAGGAAGTCGGCTATACGGTAGCGTTTCTTGCCTCCAACAAAGCAGATTTTATCAATGGGACTTGTGTGGATGTTACCGGCGGCATGCTGATATAAGTGCGTACGCTGCGTTGACATTGGTCATAACACATGTTATCGTATTATTAACAATCGATATAACAATTGTCAAACAAGTTTTATCCCAATCAAAATCATCGTTTCGGGAGCGTGAAAGGCTATGTATGAAGCGCAAAAGCGTGAGGTCATCCATACGGCGCTGGAGATGAAAAGCAGCAGGCTCATCAGCCTGTCCGGCGGAAATGTGTCTATGCGCATGCCAAACGGTCACATACTTGTGACGCCGTCGGGCATGTCCTACGAGGGCATGCGGGAAGCGGATGTTCTCGTCATTGATGCTGCGGGGCAGCGCATAGAAGGTACCTTGCGCGAATCCGTTGACACCGTAGCGCTGCTCTACATATTTGCGCATATGCCCCACGTCAACGCCATCATACATACCCACCAGCCCTATGCGACAGCCGCAGGGCTTTTAGGCGATGTGCTTCCCGCAGCGGTGACGACGCTTGCAAACGTCACGCTGGGGGCGGTCAACGTAGCGCCGTATTGTTCGGCGGCAAGCGTGGATATGGGCGTACAGACGGTCAACTACATCGGGGATCGCCGGGCGGTCATACTCAAACATCACGGCGTTATCGCGGTAGGCGCAGATCTCAAGGAGGCGCTTTACGCAGCTGTATACATGGAGGATGCCGCGATCACGTATCTTGCAGCCAAAGCTGCGGGCGAGCCCGCAATCATGACGCCGGAACAGGTAGAGGATGCCGTAAACATCCACAGAACCTACGGCCAGCCCAAGAAAGACCATGGAGCATGAGGCGGTTAGGCGGCAGGTGATGCTTGCCGTAGCAAAAGAGATGTGTGAAAGCGGACGAGGGCGGTATGTGCCTGCGGCGATTTCCGCGCGCCACGTACACCTGTGCGGGGCGGATATGGAAACGCTGTTTGGAAAAGGGTACGCGCTTACAAAAGAGCGGGACCTTGTACAGCCCGGACAGTATGTGTGTACAGAGAAAGTAGCGTTTGCCGGGAAGAAGGGCCGCATTGCGGGCATACGCGTGCTGGGGCCATTGCGCAGGCAGACGCAGGTGGAGTTTTCACTTACCGATTGCTACAAGGCAGGTGTACTCCCCGCTATCAGAATGTCCGGGGAACTCAAAGAGACGCCGGGCGGGACTTTGATTGGCCCTATGGGCGAAGTAACGCTCACGGAAGGCGTGATTGTAGCGGCGCGGCATTTGCATGTTTCGGCGGCACAAGCGGTTTTATATGGCTTAAAAGACGGCGATGCAGTGAATGTGAAGGCCACAGGAATCCGGGAGACCATATTCTCTCAGGTGCTCGTACGCGCGGGCGAAGGGCACGAGATGGAGCTGCATCTGGATACGGATGAAGCCAATGCGGCGGGCCTCCTGTGCGGCGGTCTTGTGGAACTCATATAAAGGACGTCAGCTTTTTAAACAGTTCATCAGCAGACGGGAGGAAACATGGTTGAAGAAGAACTGATTGCGCGTATTACGCGGGAGGTTCTCTCCCGCATACCAAATGGCGTGAATATGCCGCAGCAAAAGACGTTGCTGGTATTTGCCGGTTATGCCTATGAGCAGGCTCAGGTAGCCGCATACCTTGCAGGCAAAGTGCAGAGTGCAGAGTATGTGCTCTTTGGGGATGCGGCGGTCAGCAATCCGGCCCTTACCTTGGTGGAAACTGCTACACGGGACCAGAGGCAGCAGCTTGCAGGCAGGCTTTCCGGCTATGAAGAGATCATTATCGCAACGCCTCCGCTTGAATACCTCTATGCGGCGGCCGACGGCGACGATGCGCGCTTGGATGTAGCGCTGATGCTTCGACCGCTGCTTTGGCATAAGAGGGTTACGCTGCTGCTGGATTTTGTTCCGCCCAAAAACAAGCGAGGGTTTGCACGCCTGTCGGATAGCCTGGAAACGCTCAAGGAGATGGGGGCGGCAATAGAAACACTGCCGCAGTCCACCGCAAAGGGCGGGGAAGCAAAGCAGCTTGTAACCGCAGAAGATGTCCGGGATGCCGCGGCCACAAGCGGATACATCCGTATCGTGCCCGGCGCGATTGTCACGCATCTTGCGGTTGATCTCGCGAAGGATCTTGACGTGAGAATAGAAGGGTAGGGAGCGGCATGCAGATTGCAAGAGTCAGAGGGAGCGTCGTAAGCACCAACAAGACGGAAAAGCTGCATGGATTAAAGCTGCTTGTTGTCGTACCCATAGAGCTTGGTGCGTTTGAAGAAAAAGGTTCCCCCATCGTGGCGATTGATACCGTGGGCGCAGGCCCCGGAGAGGTTGTCATGCTTTGCGGCGGAAGCTCCTCAAGACAAACGCCGCTGACGGAAAACAAACCCTCGGATATGGCAATCGTGGCGATTATCGACTCGATCGAGATCGGCGGCAAAACAGTATTCAAAAAGTATGAGCAGGGCGATAGCTGAAGCGCACTTGTGCTGAAGAATGAGGTGGCAGTATGAGCCTGACGGATCAAGAGATACAAAGCATTGTAGAGGATACGCGAAAGCGGCTGGGTCACACAAAAACGACGGGCGCAGAATGGCTTTGCGATACTATGGAAGAGGCGGTAGCAGCCGCCGCAGCAGCGCAGCGCGAATTGATGCGCCATACGCTCGCTGAACGTGCTGCGATGATAGACGCCATGCGCCGTGCCGCGCGTGAGAATGTGCGGCAGCTTTCCGAGCTGGCGCATCAGGAAACGGGCTACGGCAGCGTGGAGCACAAAGTGCTTAAAAACCTGTTGGCAATTGAAAAAACGCCGGGGGTAGAGGATCTTCATGCCGATGCAGTCTCGGGTGATTTTGGCCTGACATTGATGGAGAAGGCGCCTTTTGGGGTGATCGGCGCAATCACGCCTTCCACAAACCCTACCTCCACTGTCATCAACAACAGCATCAGCATGATTTCGGCGGGAAACGCTGTGGTGTTTAACCCCCATCCGGCGGCAAAGCGCGCGTCTACTGAGGCCATGCGCATTTTGAACGGCGCGATTCGGGCGGCGGGCGGTCCCGCAGCGCTCGTTTGCACCGTAAAGGAGCCGACGCTCGAAACGGGCAAGGCGCTCATGGAGCATAAGCAGGTGCCTCTTCTAGCCATTACCGGGGGAGAAGCGGTGGTGCGTGTCGCCATGAAAACGGGGAAAAAGGTCATCGCCGCAGGCCCAGGCAATCCCCCTGTCATTGTAGACGATACGGCGAACATCGGTAAGGCCGCAAAGGATATCGTAGACGGCGCGAGCTTTGACAACAACGTGCTGTGCATCGCCGAAAAAGAAGTATTCGTTTACGAAGGCGTGGCGGATGCGCTTCTTTCAGCTATGCAAATAAACGGCGCGTATTTGGCAAGCCATATGGATGCAGAGAAGATTGTGAACACCGTGTTCGCGCAAAAGGACGGCAAGTACACGCTCAACCGAAAGTTTGTGGGCAAGCCCGCAACTTACATCCTTAAAGAAAGCGGCGTGCGTTTTGAAGGCAACCCGCGGCTTGTAATTGCCGAGGTGACGGAATGCCATCCGTTCATCACGGTGGAAATGCTCATGCCGGTGCTTGGAATTGTTCGCGTAAAACACGACATCCATGCTGCTATTGAAAAAGCGGTTGCGGCCGAGGACGGCTGCAGGCATACCG
>JAEXTB010000065.1 GCA_023453725.1 Bacillota bacterium
GTGGTAATGATGTTCGGATTGTCGGGCGTGGTCCTGTCGGCATCCTGGCCGGAAGTATAGAAGCCCTTCTCCAAAGCCGCCTCAAATGTGCCGAAGTCCGCCACAGCGGAAGCTGCGTTGATAAATATGCATCCCTGCGCGGCCTGCTGCAGTGCAAGCTCCTTGGCGACAGGCGCATCGGTATAGGACTTGGTGTAGTTGAATATGAAATCAGACATCTTGACATTGGGGTTGACGGAGCGAACGCCCTCCATGTAGCCATAGCGCCACTCAAAGCTGCCCTGGCCGGGGTTGGCGTGCACGGCGCCGAAGGGGCCGTTGGGCTTGCCCGCATCAGCACTCACGGAGGCGGCGATGATTCCGATGAGGTATGCGGCTTCCTGGGGCTTGAAGATGTAAGATTTTACGTTCGGGTTATCACAGACGGTGTCGATAATGGCATACTGCGCCTTGTCGGGGAACTGTGTTGCGACCTCGTTGAGAGGATCGGCACCCTGCCAGCCGACTGCGAGCACGAGGCTGTATCCTTCTTCCACAGAAGCACGGATGTTCTCGGCCCAGGCAGTATCATCGGCACATTCGATGACGGTGTAGTCCATGGGATACTTGCCGGAGGTCTTGATCTCTTCACACTTTTCAACGACCTGCGTGAGGAACGGATTTACGCCAACCGGGTCACAAATGACGGCAATTTTCTTAACTTCCGCCGGGGCAGCGGACGGCTCAACCTGGGGGGCTTCGTTGGATGCGGGCGCAGGGGTAGCGGCCGCGGGAGCCGCGTTTGCACCGCACCCTGCCATCAGGGAGGATACAAGCATCAACAAACCAAGGAACAGGGCAACTTTTCTCTTCATCTTTTTTCTCCTTTTTATTTTTGTGGGCCTTTGTATCTGCAACGCATGCGATACGCAAAAATAAAGCATAGGAAAAACGAGCTCTACAGTCTGTGAACTTGTGGGTTTTTGTTATGTTTTCTTTTATTTGCTGTCTTTCTTATAGTATCATATCATAGCAGGATGTCAATGCCATTTTTTAAGACCTGTATATATGATTCTCGACAGATAAAAATAGAGATGATATACTGAAAACAAAATAACCAAACAAAAAACAACATTTTGGAGGCTGGTATGCTGGCAATTAATCGACTGTCCGCTATCCGCGAGTTGCTCAACGCAGACGACAGCGTATCTGTCGCAGAATTAAGCAAGATTTTTTCCGTAACGGAAGAAACCGTCCGCCGGGATCTTGATAAAATTGTCAAGGATGACCGATCGGTGGTGCGGGTGCATGGCGGCGCATACAAGATTAAAACGTTTGACCGCGAAGCGCCCTATGAACTGCGGGAGACTTTGCTGGTGGAGGAAAAAGCGCGCATTGCGCAAAAAAGCTTTACCATGCTGGACGAGGGCGATACCATCATGCTCGATTCGAGTACAACCGCCCTGCATCTTGCAAAGGCCATCAAACAATCCTCTCTCAAGCTCTCCGTCATCACAAATTCACTACGGATCGCGCTGGAGTTTTCCGATTGCAGCCATACCAACCTGATTATGGCGGGCGGTTCTTACCGTCCCTCCTCCCGTTCGTTTGTGGGATATTCCGTAACCGGTATGCTTGAGGAACTCCACGCCGACAAAGCTTTTGTAAGCTGCTCGGGGCTGCATGAGCGGTTTGGATTGACGGACAACAGCGAAAGCGAGGCGCGGGTGCGGCGCATGATGCTTTCTCATTCAGATTATCGGTATTTGCTTGTGGATTCGGATAAATTCGGCCGGTGCAAAAGCCACCGCATCGCACCTCTTGAGGGTATTCAGGCGCTCTTTACCGACCGCGAGCCTGATGACGGACTAAAAGACCTTCTTTTAAAAAGCCATGTCGATGTAATTGTTTGCTGACTTTGCCGGCACGCCGGGATGCGTCTATCTGAGAATAGGTACGTGGGTAGGATATCAAAAGGGCCCGAGGCTTTCGCCCTGGACCCGTGCATGAAGACCATTCTATTCTATGAGTTCTTGAGGATGTATTTGGCCGTCTTTACATCGGTGACAAGGGTATTTACATACCCGCCGCGAAGCGCGCCCAATACCGAATCGCCCTTGTTCTCGCCACCTGCCACCGCAATGACCCGCTTGATGTCCTTTAATATGTTCGGGTCAATTGTGATGGTTCTGCGGGCGATATTTGTGTTGCAAATTTCGCCTTCGCGATTAAAGTAGTTTGCGCACACATCCCCTACCGCGCCGTTTGCCAAAAGCTCGTTGACGGCTTCCGTTTCATACAGCCCGTTTCCGCCGATTTCCGGCATACCGCCGATGCCAATGAGGCAAACATCGGTGAGGGACGCGCGGTTTAGGACATCCTGTATGTGGGGTTCCCCCATCAGCGCGTTCTTTAACTCGATTGTGCGGCAGAAGCAGGGCGCGTTGATGACATAGCCGCGCCCACTGTACTTGTCCAGCAGCTTTTGGGCCATGATGTTGGGCTGCATTTCAGAAAACGAGATGCCTGCGCCGCCCAGGAGCGTCACGATTTCCAGGTTGATGACATGCTTGTTTTCCGCCAGGCTGTCCACCAGGAATTCGAGCGTCCGCCCCCACGCGCAGCCGATCTTCATATTGCTGCGCACATATTGTTCAAACAGCCGCGCACCCGCTCGCCCGAGCCGCTTCATCAGTTCTTTGGGATCATCGTCCGGGCAATCCACCACCTTGACGTCAAGAAGTTTAAAGCACTCCTTCACCTCAGATTCCAGGGACGTGTTGGAGGAGGTGTTTCTGATATCCACAATTTCAATGCGGATAATCCCCTCTTCCTTGGCCTCCTGTATGAGCCTGCCCAGCGTCACGCGGGAGATACCCAGCATTTCCGCCACCTGTACCTGAGTATAGTCCTTTTCATAGAGGTAATAGGCAGCCTTCAGCTTAAGCGCATACCGTTGATCGGAGCTGATCGACATGGGACCTCACCTCCTCTTCCTTTGCATGATAGGATAGCGTCACTTTTTGGGGGGCAGGTGGATGCATTTGCCCAAAGCGTCCGTCACCGCTTCAAAGAACGCCTCCGAGAAGGTGGGGTGCGGATGGATAATGTTCGCGACCTCTTCGGCGGTAATTTCCATGGCCATAAGCGCAGCAGCCTCTGTGATCATTTCGGTCGCCAGACCGCCCACCATGTGAACGCCAAGGATTTCCCCATACTGCTTATCCACAAGTACCTTTACAAAGCCTTCCGTTTCGCCAGAAGCGATTGCCCTGCCGTTTGCGGCAAAGTGGAATTTGCCCACCGCAACATCGTACTTCTCCTTTGCCTGTTCTTCCGTCAGGCCGACCGACGCGGCCTCAGGAAGCGTATACAGGCAGCCGGGTACATAGTTTAAATTTACACTTTCATTATGCCCTAAAGCGTTCGCAGCTGCAACCTCTCCCATTTTAAACGCGGCGTGCGCAAGCATGACGCGGCCGAACACGAGATCGCCTGCGGCATAAATATTGGGGATGTTGGTGCGCATATAGTCGTCCGTAACAACCTTGTTGCGCTCGACCTTGATTTTGTCTTTGAGCTTGCCCAGGCAGCTTAAATCTGCAAAGCGGCCGATGGAGAGGAGAACCTTGTCCGCCTCAATGGGGGCTTTGCCGCTGACAACAAGCACAGGAAGCTCGCCATTTTGCTCAATTTTCTCCACCTTAGCGCCGGTGAGGATTTCTACGCCCGCTGCCTTTAAGGATTTTGCTACAGCTGCGGAGACTTCACCATCCAATGTGGCCGCAACCTTATCGAGCGCCTCCACAATTGTAACCTTGCTGCCAAAAGAGGCAAACGCCACAGCGATTTCGCAGCCGATGATACCGCCGCCGATAATAGCAAGGCGTTTGGGTACTTCGGTAAGCTGCAGAATATCATCCGAGGTAATGACGTTTTTCTGTTCCACCCCGGGAATGGGAATGATACCCGCCACTGAGCCGCCGCAGAGAATTGTGTTTTTCGCCTCATACAGATGACCGTTGCAGGAAATGTGCGTTTCATCTTCCATGGCGGCTTCGCCTTTGACGGACTCGATTTTGTTGCTCCGGATCAGGGACGCAACGCCATCGGTCAGCTTCTTCACGACGCCATCCTTGTATTTGACAACTGCAGGCATATCCACAGCAAGGGAGGCTGCATCCACCTTGATGCCGCGGTTGCCCGCATGCTTGATGGTGCGGATGCTTTCTGCGGTCTTGATATATGTCTTTGTCGGAATACAGCCGCGGTTGAGGCAGGTCCCGCCCATGGTATCTTTTTCAAATATCACAACTTTCGCACCGAGCTGCGCTGCCTTAATGGCAGCTACATAGCCCGCCGGGCCACCGCCGATTACCGCTACATCATAACTTGCGTTTGCCATAACGATCCTTTCTTTCTTATACCATATGGAAGAAGGCAGGAGGAAAGTATCCTTAGCCCCTGCCTCCAATCAACGTCACATGATTTTCTTAGAGCACTGCATCCATCGGGTTTTCAAGCAGCTTGCGCAATGTCACCAGGAACTGCGCAGGCGGTACGCCGTCCACCAGACGGTGGTCAAACGTCAGGGAAAGCCCCATCTTCTTGGCAACAGCGACTTCGCCATTTTTGAGCACAAGCTCATCCCGGATGCCGCATACGCCCAAGATTGCCGCGTTGGGCAGGTTGATAATCGGCGTAAAGGACGTGATGCCGTACATGCCGACATTGGATACGCTGAATGTGGAACCCGTATATTCGCTCTGCTGGAGCTTGCCGCTACGCGCGCGGGCTGCAAGATCCTTTGCCTTAATGGCCAGCGCTTCAAGGCCAAGCTGATCCGCATCCATGATCACAGGAACAATCAGGCCTTCATCAAGCGCCACTGCCATACCGATATTCACATGGTGATGCTGGATGACGGTATCCCCTTCCCCCATGCTGACAAGCAGGTTCTTGTGCCTGGAGAGCGTCTTTGCGACAGCCTTTAACACAAAATCGTTGATGCTGATCTTGTCTTCGCGGCCTTCGTTGATGGCGGCGCGCAGCTCAAGAAGCTTCGTGACATCGGCTTCGGTGCTTTCGGTAACGGTGGGTACCAAGGACGATTCCGCCATGTTGCGGGCCACGGCCTTGCGCATACCACTCATCTTGATGACGGTATCATCGCCGATGGCAGGCACAATCCCCGCGCGCAGTACATCTTCCTTCGTGACCTTGCCGCCGATGCCTGTGCCTGTAACGGTTGTAAGATCAATGCCTTTATCAGCCGCAATGCGTTTAGCTAGCGGCGTTGCGAGTACGGCCTGAATATCCGCGCCCACAACTTCGCCGTGTTTGCCCGAAGGCGCAACCGCGGAAAGCGCAATGCCGTTGTCAGCCGCGAGTTTCTTTGCATAGGGCGTTGCCGCAACGCCTTCGCCGGAAAGCTTGGGTGCGGCAACAGCCTCTTGCGCCGCTGCAGGCGCGTTTTGTGCAGGCGCTGCGGAAGCGGAGGATGCGGAGGGAGCTTCCGGGATTTTCTCACCGGGTTCGCCGATATAGCCGATGGTTTGGAGCACGGGTACCGTCGTCCCTGCAGGGACAAGCTGCGCAAGCAGCACACCGGAGAAAGCGGAGGGCTCCTCCATGGTGATTTTGTCCGTTTCTATCTCAATAAGCGGCTCGTCTTTTTCCACACGGTCGCCCACCTGCTTGAGCCAGTTGACCAGTACGCCCTCCTTCATGTCCATGCCGTTTTTCGGCATAATGACTTCAAACGCCATAGCTTTACTCCTCCTTCGCTTTTATAGGATTTCGCGAACGGCTGCTTCTATCCTGTCAGGTCCCGGCAGCACGCGTTTCTCCAGTTCAGGGTTGAAGGGAACAGGGCAGAACATGCCGCCCACCCGCTTGATGGGTGCGTCCAGATAGTAGAACGCATCGCTGTCGACGATGGTGCTTATGATTTCGCCGCCAAAGCCGCCAAACTCCGTGGCCTCATGTACCACAACAACCTTCTTGGTCTTCTTGGCTGTAGCGATGATCGCGTCCGTATCGAGCGGGGAGAGCGTGCGAAGGTCGAGCACTTCGATTTCTTTGCCGGTTTCGGCCTTGATTTTTTCCGCCACTTCAAGTGCCATAAGCACCTGACGGCCGTAAGTGATGATGGAAAGATCCTTTCCTTCGCGCTTAACGTCCGCTACGCCGAGGGGAATGGTGTATTCTTCTTCGGGAACCATACCCTTGGTGCGGTAGAGAAGCTTGGGCTCTAAGAAGATGCAGCAATTGTCGTCACGTATGGCGGACTTCAGGAGACCTTTTGCGTCATACGGCGTAGAGGGCACAATGACCTTCAAGCCCGGCACATGACAGTACATCTGCTCAAGCGACTGGCTGTGCTGCGCCGCGGCGCCCGTGCCGCCACCATGGGCTGCGCGGATAACGAGCGGCATTTTGACCTTTGCGCCAAACATATAGCGCATTTTTGCGGCCTGGTTGATGATCTGGTCATAGCAGACCGCCATAAAATCCGAGAACATCAGTTCCACAATGGGACGCATGCCGGTAATGGCCGCACCCACGCCTGCGCCGATGTAAGCGGTTTCAGAAATGGGCGTATCCATAACCCGCTCGGGGCCGAATTCCTGTATCATACCTTTGGAAACGCCAAAGGCGCCTGCATATACGCCGATATCCTCTCCCATGAAGAAGACATTTTCGTCCCGGCGCATTTCTTCGCTCATCGCCTCGTTCAGGGCGACCGCATAGGTAATTTCTTTCATAGCCATGATCGTTTCGTCTCCTTCCCGATTAGTCTGCGTACACGCCGTCGAGCACATTGGCCGGATCCGGCGAGGGGCTGGACATAGCAAACTGCACCGCAGCTTCAATTTGGTCGGTGGTCTTTTTATCCATGCCGTCCACTTCTTCTTTGGTGAAAATCTTATTCTCCAGGAAATAGTTCTCCAGGCGGACGATCGGGTTGCGGTCCTTCCACCATGTGATTTCATCCTTGGTGCGGTAGAGGTTGCCGTCACTCTTGGAGTGGCCGGAAGTGCGGTAAGAATGCTCCACAATCAGCATGGGGCCGTTCTTAACGACATATTCCCTGGCTTTCTTCACCGTATCGTATACTTCAAGCACGTTGTTGCCGTCGCAATCCACAGCCTTCATACCGTAGCCCGCGGCGCGCTTTGCAAGGTTTGTTTCCTTGGTAACCTTATCAAGCGGTGTGGACATGCCGTAGGTATTGTTGATCATGACGAACATGACGGGCAGGTTCCAGACGGTCGCCAGGTTCATGGCCTCGTGGATGGCACCTTCGTTGGAAGCGCCGTCGCCGAAGTACACGACACAGACGCGGTCAAGGCCCTTCTTTTTTGCGGTCAACGCGGCGCCGCAGCCGATGGGGCCGTTTGCGCCTAAGATACCGTTTGCGCCCAATACGCCTTTGTCAAAATCGCAGATATGCATGGAGCCGCCGCGTCCGCGATTGAGGCCGGTTTCCTTTGCGAGGATCTCCGCCATCATCTGGTTGACGTCGCAACCCTTGCCGATTGCTTCGCCATGGCCGCGGTGGGTGGCAAGCATATAATCGTCCGCATGCAGCGCATAGCCAGTGCCAACGCCCGTGGCTTCTTCCCCGATGCCAAGGTGCGTTGTTCCATGAACCATACCCTTGCTAAACAGCTCGAATACTTTTTCCTCAAATTTTCTGACCACCATCATGCCTTCCATCAGGCCACGGAGGAGGTCTTTGTCATCCTTGTAACAGTCTTCCGGGCTTGTGCAGGTAAACGTGTCAAGTTTGGGATTTGTCAAAGCAACCACTTCCTTTCTAAGTCTTAAAGTTTACAAAAGTAAACTATGTTTTCATTTGCATCCTAGCGTATATTATTCTACGCTTTATCTTAACCAAAGTCAACTTGATTTACAGATAAATAGGTAAAAAATAAGAAAAATAATACGCTGCAACAGCAGCATATCCGCAATGCTGTCATAAGCGCGTTCCGTTTTGCCTCCATGTGTGAAAAAACCGGCCGGGAGACCAAATTTGCTAAACGAGTTGCACAAATCTGTGTGACCTCACAGCCGGGTAGATGACAAAACGGAAACCGTTCGTTATTCGCCGAATCCCGAATCGATCAGCGCGATGAGCGCATCAACAGCCTGCACCTCATCATCGCCCTTTGCGGTAATCTCCACTTCTTCATTTTGGCAAAAGCCCTGGGAGAGGAGCAGCACGATGGATTTCGCGTTGACGCCGGCACCCTCTCCATCGGTACGGCGGATGGTGATTTTAGAAGCAAATTTATTGGCCGCAGCCACAAAGTCCGATGCGGGCCGGGCGTGGAGACCAGTTGCGTTTTTGACGACGGTAGCTTTTGTATACATAATTTTCCTCCTCCAGTAATCGATGCAATATGCTTACGCGAAATATCCGCGTTGTTGCTTACAGGAGCCCCGAAAGCTCCTTTTTGAGGTAATCCTTAACCTCGTCAGCGGTAGGCATCGCCTTCACCGTCTGGGCCAGCTCTTCCGCCTTTT
Organism: Bacillota bacterium; assembly: GCA_023453725.1. Classification (GTDB taxonomy): domain Bacteria; phylum Bacillota; class Clostridia; order Christensenellales; family CAG-138; genus JAEYLA01. The sequence goes on from JAEXTB010000065.1 coordinate 8,512, forward strand.
TCATGGTCAGGCCGGACAACAGCTTCTTGATGGGAGCAACGGAGGCCAGCCCCATGCTTAGCTTGCGCATGCCAAGGCCAACCAATACAACAGCAGCGAGCGGATCGCCGCCCATTTCGCCGCATACGCCCACAGGCTTGTTCAGGCGCTTAAACTGTTCCACCACATAGCCGATGAGGCGGAACATGGCCGGATGGTAGCTTTGATAATAATCCACCAGCGCGGGGTTCATGCGGTCCACCGCCGTCATGTACTGGCAAAGGTCGTTCGAGCCGATGGAAGCAAAGTCCACCTCCTGGGCCGCAAGGTCCGCAATCAGCGCGATGGACGGGATTTCCACCATGATGCCGAGCTTGTATGTGCTGAACGGAATTTCTTCCTGCGTGAGTTCCGCTTTGACTTCCTCAATCATCGCTTTGGCGCGGCGGATATCGTCAAGGCTTGCGACCATGGGCAGCATAATCCAGAGGTTGCCGTAGACGGAAGCGCGCAGCGCCGCCCTAAGCTGCGTACGGAACAGCGCCGGGTGCGTAAAGCACAGGCGCAGGGCACGGTTGCCTAAGAACGGGTTATCCTCTTTGGGCAACTGCATGCTTTTTAATTGCTTGTCTCCGCCGATATCGAGCGTGCGGAGGATGACGGGACGATCGCCGTAAATCTCAAGCACCTTGCGGTAGGTAATATATTGTTCTTCTTCGGAGGGCAGCTGCGCGCGGCCCATGTAAAGGAATTCGGTGCGGAACAAACCGACACCGTCGGTATACCGGCTGCCGTCAAGTTCTTCTTTGCTGGCAGAACCGATGTTGAGCTGGACGTCTACGCGAACGCCGTCCGCGGTAAGCGGCTGGGCATCCAAATACTTCTTGGTCTCGGCAACCTTTTTGCGGTATTCTTCAAGTTTCTTTGTGTATTCGTCGAGTTCTTCCTGAGTAGGATCTACAATGACAATGCCCTGGAGCGCATCCACGATGATGGTGCCGCCCTGCCTCAGGCAGGTGAGCACATTAGGGATGCCCAGCACGGCAGGTATTTCATAGCTTCTTGCAATAATGGCGGAATGGGAAGTGGAGCCCCCCACTTCGGTCAGTATGGCCAGCACCTTTTTGCGGTTGAGTGTGGCGGTATCCGAAGGAAAGAGGTCTTCCGCAACGACAACCGCGTCATGCTCGAGTGTCGCGAGATTCTTTTCCTCTACGCCCGCCCAGCAGCGCAGCAGGCGGTTGCGTACATCCCTGAGATCGACCGCGCGCTCACGGATGAGCTCGTCCTCCAGATTTTCGAATATGGCAATATAACGGTCATAGACCTGCGAGATGGCGTAATCCGCAGAATACAGCTCGTCCGTCACCATTTCGATGATTTCTTCTTCCATGGTAATGTCGGTCAATATGGCCTGATGCGCAACAAATATGTTCGCTTTGTCCGGATCGTCCGTCTGCAGGCGGCCAACAACCGCTTCAAGCTCCGCTTCCGCAGCCTTTTTTGCCTCTTGATATTTTTCTATATTGGGTTTCACTTCGTCCTGAGGAATGCTGCACGCGCAGACATCCGGCACAAACGGTTTGAAGAGATACACTTCGCCAATCGCAATACCCGGGGAGACCGGGTTTCCTTTTATCATCATGCCTTGGGTCCTCCATCCTGATTATGCTTTCATCGCATTCATGCGCATTGTGCGCAGACAGCGTTGTTTTATACTTCTGCAACCACCAGTTCCACACCTGTGCGTTCAAGCTCACTGCGCGCTTCCGGTTCTATTCTGCCGTCCGTAATCAAAAAGTCCACACTGCCCACCGGGCAGACAACGCCCAGCCGCACAATGCCGATTTTGCTTGAATCCGCCAGCACGAACGATTGGCTCGCCGACTCGATCATGCAGCGCTTGAGCTCACACTCCAAGAGGTTTTGGGTGGTATAGCCGATCTTTGCGTCAATCCCATTGACCCCGATAAAGGCTTTGTCCACATGCAGGCTCCTGATGGCTGTCGTTGCAAGCGGGCCCATGGCCGTATATAACGAGCGCCGGATATTTCCGCCAATCTGCACCACCTCAAGATGCTCGCACGGGACCAGCTCGCAAGCAATGTGGAGCGCCGTCGTAATGACGGTAATCCCCTTCCGGTTTCCGTCCCGCAGTAAATAGGCAAGCTCGCCGCTGGTGGTGGAAGCGTCCAGCAGCAGGACATCGTTATCTGAAACGGATTTATATGCTTCCCTTGCAATGGCGCGCTTCTCATCCACGTTGATTTTGCGCATTTCATCCAGTGAAAGTTCCATTGCCACCTTGGTGAGCTTGGAGGCTCCGCCATGGATGCGCCTGAGGGAACCGCGTTCTTCAAGCTCCTTCAGATCTTTGCGTATGGTAACCTCGGAAATCTCCAGTTCCCGGCTCAGATCTGTAACATAGACCCGGCCGTTGAGCTGGAGGCGGTGCAGGATTGCCTGCTGACGTTCTTCCATCTGTCTCATATCTGTTTCTACTCCAAATCCGTTTATGGGACTCCAGGGGAAAAGCCTGCCGCAGATGGGACTATTGTTTTGCTGCAATCCGAAACCGCTTCGTAACTTCCGCCCGGAGGGTTGTCTCCGGCACCGGAACATTGGCGTCAAGGCACTTTATAATACGGTTTTACAAGGAATTTGCGCCCCAACTTGCAAGCGCAGGCGATTGCCGCAAGAGCGCATACGGATGCCAATATCGTGATTTCGATTTACTTTCATATTGTAGCACAACCGCCCTATATGTCAAGGAAAACAAAACATTCGCCTTCTGTTTCGAAGCAAACGAAACCTGATATCACAAGCGTTTCTTGACAGCCCGGCAAGAAGGCATCTATACTGGTCATACGCAAGTATAAAAGGGGGATGTCCTATGCCGCCGGAATTTCATCCTACGCAAACATTTGGCAATTATGCCGCTTTTGACGACGATGCGCGGTTGATGCGCCTTACCGGCAGCGGCGAGCTGATCGCCTACGGGGACATTCTGGATTACGAGTATATCGAGGAAAAAGGCAACATGGGGCGCGGCGGCGTGGCAAGGGCCTTTTCCTTTGTGTTTTCGGGGGAATATGTCGCAACAGCCATGAAAATCCGGCTGTTAATCGCGGGCAATCCGCCCCGTGAGCTGTTGATCCCTCTGCTGATTACGCCCACCAAATCCAGCAATTTCATCTACCGCTCATTAAAGGGCAGCGCGGATGCCATTCTACTTAAGCTCAACGAGATCCTTCCAACTAGGCCTGGTGCTTACGAAGCTGCCGACTATACCGAAGAGATCCGAAAGCTTAATCAGCTCAAAGAGGAAGGTATCCTGACCGAGGCTGAATTTGAAGCCAAGAAAAAGCAGTTGCTGGGCATATAACGCTAAAAGCATCAAACAGGATGTTCAACGGGGGCCCCGATAGCAGGGCCCCCGTTTTTTTGCATGGTTACACTTTCTTGACAACTTCATCGGGCATCTGCGCGGTGCCCTGGCCATAATACTTGAATACGTTGACCGCCTGCTCGACCTGTGCGGGCGTCATGGACGCAATATTGCCCGCTGCCTTTGCAATGAGGTAGGTCTTTGCGGCTTCTTCTAAGTATACGCACGCGTAAAGCGCTTCTTTGAGCGATTTTCCCACCGCCATGACGCCGTGGTGCTTCAAAATAACGGCAAGCTGGTCGCCTAAGTTATTGACCGTTTCAATCCCCATTTCAAGGCTCGCCGCGGAGCTGAACGGACACACCTTAACGGGTCCTTTGGTGGCGTTCGCAAGCGTTGTCACGACAACGGGAAACTCATCCTGTACAAGCCCGATTGCCGTTGCATACGGCTGGTGCGTGTGAATGACGCCGTTGACGTCCGGCCGGTGCTTAAACACATACAGAAGCGCCTGCGTGTCCACGGAGGGCTTGCGCGTGCCATCCTTGATATTGCCGTCAATATCCATTACCAGAACATCATCGGGCACCATATCCGAATAGATCATGCCCGACGGCGTAACAAGGATATCCCCGCTCTCCATGCGCGCGCTGACATTTCCACCGGAAAGCGCGATCAGGCCGTACTTGTCCAGCGATATACCGGTTTTGATGATTTCCTGTTTTTGTTGCTCGTACATATATGCCTCCTAAAATAAAGCTGTCTAAAATAATACAAGGCGCTTAGTCCTTGAAAAACGGATCGATCTCCACTTCCTGCTCCGGGGTTACTTTTTGCACATAGCAGGGTCTTACATTAAACATGCTTTCCCGACCGCGGAATTTGAGGGTATTTGGATGCACGCGCTTTTCAATGCAGTACAGCTCGTTGATGAGCTCTTCGCGCTCTTCAAAGTAATAATACTGCACCCAATACCTGCCGTGCCTGCCCCCCTCTTCCTCCACGCGGATATAGAACGAGGCGTTTGCAAATTCACGCACGTTAAATGTTTTGAGCTTACTGATATCATATTTGGCTTCCCCAAAAGAGACGAATGAGATGGTTTCGTCATCAATCACGACTTCCTTTGGGTTGCTCTTGAATACGAACGTATTAAGCGCACCATACACGGCAGCGCACACACCAAAGAGGTAAATAAATTGCGTGGGATCAAGCACAAACAGCACCGCGAGTGTTAAGGCGATGGCAATCATAATATAGCCGATAATGACAATTCGGAATTGATACCCCTTGGGCTCGTAGACATATGTCTTTTGCATGTATCCATATCCTTTCTGCATGCCCCGCCATACGCCATAACCAATACAGCCGTTTTAGGCAAGGGCCGGTTGACTAAAGTCTACACGTTCCATTCTGTACTTAGGAAACTGCCGCCCGACCAAAAGCCGGGCGGCAGTATGGGGAGCATTGCCATTTACTGATTTGCTTATGCCTGTGCCGCAGCAGTTTCCTTGAGGATCTTGCGGCGGTTGATGATAGCCATCGCAATCGCCACGACCGCGATGAGGCCGATGCCCAGCCAGCCGAGACCAGAGATACGGAAGAATGCCCAGGTCAGGGGGTTGGAACCATCGCACAAGCTGGAGAAGTTACCAGCGTTCGCATAGGAAGCCGGATTGGCAGCGACAGCAGCCTTCACGAACATATCCACCATGTCGGTACCGCAGTAGAGCATGATGATGAGGGTGAAGAAGCCGGAAATGAGGCTGCGCAGGAAGTCGCCCTTGGCTGCCGGGATGAACAGAACGAACATCCAGGGGATAACCGCGAGGTCAGCAAAGGGGAGAACGCGGTTGCCCGGGAGGATAACCGCAAGCAGAACGCTGACGGGAACGAGGATCAGAGCGGACGTCATGCAGATGGGGTGACCAATACCGACAGCGGAGTCAAGACCAATGTAGAGCTTGCCGCCGCCCTTGACGCGCTTGGAGATAAATTCCTGCGCAGCGTCGGAAACCGGGATGAGGCCTTCCATCAACAGAGCTGCCATCTTCGGAATGAGCACCAAGCAAGCGGAAAGGCTCATGCCCAGCTGGAGAACAGCGATGACGGAGTAACCGCCCAGGATGCCGAGAATAATGCCGAACACCAGACCGATGAGGATGGGTTCGCCAAGGATACCAAGGCGCTTCTGAATCTTTTCCATATCCACGTTGACCTTGTTGAGGCCAGGGATCTTATCGATGATCTTGCAGAAAAGATAAGCAAAGGGAACAAATGCGGTGGTGAAGCCATGCGGCAGGGAGATGCCGGGAAGGCCGTTGTACTTTTCAAGGCCCGGCGCGCTCCAGTCGCCTAGTACCATAATGATTACCATGTTGAGCGCTGCAGCGACGATACCCATCCAGAGGCTGCCGGTGTAGCTCTGTACGATTGCGCCGGTGAAGGCGAAATGCCAGTAATCCCAAATATCCACGTCAACCGTCTGCGTGGTCTTGGTGAGCAACATAACAACGTTAACAATAATACCGATAGGAATGATGAACGTGCCAACCTGAGATGCGAACGCGATGGCTGCGGATGCAACCCAACCGATGTCCACAGCGTCCAGCGTCAAGCCATAACGCGTTACCATTTCCTGAACAGCAGGCCCCAGGCTGCTGCCCAGCAAACCCGTTACAAGACCCAAGCCGATGAAGCCCACGCCAACCGTGAGGCCCGCACGCAGGGACTTGCCAAACGGAGCGCCCAATACCAGACCAAATATCAGCATGATGACAGGCATCATAACCGATACGCCCAGATCAGAGATAAATCTGAATACGCTCAAAATTGCCTCTACCATAGTAACCCCCCTAGATTTCTTTGTATTTGCTTTTGCTCAAACGCGGGTGAGCCGGCTCCCGTTCGGCTTTTCCCGCGAAAGATTCTTACCTTACTTCCCGTTCGGCCACAGGATGGCGATGACCTGATCCGCAACCTTGTCCATGCCTACGCCGGTGACAAGCGGCAACGCGTTGACGCAGGGCGTCTTCAGGTAGCTCGGAACGGTAGTGGTGTGGACGATGACGTCAAACCCGTCATCTTTAGATGCAAGCTCCGCGATCTTATACTGGGTGGTCTTATACAACCCCTTATATCCGCGCTCATCCAGCATTTTACTCAGGCGATTGGTGGCAAGCGTGGAAGTTACGACACCCGTGCCGCAGGAGATCAGAATGTTTTTTACGTTACCGGCCATTATTGATTACCTCCTAATGTTTTGTTGCGTGGAAAAAATGAAGCTCACAGGGAGACATCCCGTCAGCTTGGCTTCAGTGCACAGCCAGGGACAATTTGTGTTTCACTTGTTTTGTTCTTCTCGTTTTGACAATACAGGCATGTTTCGTTTTGCTTTTGTTCAATTATAGCATACGCAGAAACCATGTCAAGTGAAACTTGCTTCGCCTCGAATATGCAATTGTAAATCCGCCGAATGTGCATAATTTAACCTATTTTAGGGCTTGCGCTCTTGTAATGATCCCTCCATTCTGATACAATATGTTTCATATGAAACTTTTAAGTTACGGTTTATATAGCCACTCACTGTACAATTGTTCACACAGCGGCGCGCAACGCGAATGAGCCCAATATGTTGCGCCATTCTGCTTGAAAAGCGCGAGCGAAACGGCTATTGTAATACCGATGCCGTCTGCTTTTGCGGAAACCACCCATTGCGCAGGCGGGCATACGAGTATGACACCCTGCATTGAATGTTAGGTTTACCAGAATACTATCATTGTATCCAAATTAATAAGTATTGAAGTACTGGAGGGTCTACAAATGAGAGAACAAGTTGCATTTGCCGATAAAGTACGGGAAGATCTCGTGCTGTTGGGTGTAGAGGGAGAAACAAGGGATGAAGTGCTTTATCATATTGCGAAAGTGATTATGGAGAAGGGCATCGCCAAGGAAACCTTCTATGACGCCCTAATCGAGCGTGAAAACAGCTATCCCACCGGTCTCCCCATCGGCGAAATCAATGTGGCTATACCGCATACCTACCCCGAGCATATCAATGAGGTGGCAATCACAATCGCCGTCCCCAAAAAACCTGTAATGTTTTACAACATGGGCGATAAGGATGAGGAGATTCTGGTTTCCGTCATATTGTGCCTGACGATGCGCAAAATGGACGACAACGTGAAGCTGCTTCCCTCTTTGATGGGTTTCTTTGCGGATGAGGAGAATCTGCGGGCGCTGCTTGCCTGCAAGACACCCGCCGAAGTCATCGCCTTGGTAACGGCGAACTAAACATATAGCCCAAAAGGGAAAGTGAATGAGACGCAGGGTTTATAAAAGCCCTGCGTCTTCTTTTTTGAGCGTGACGCCCCGTTCCTTTAAACGGGCTTTCGCCTTTGAAGCGCAGGCAAACGTATTGCCGTTTACAGCCACATACCGGTAGCTGCGGTTTGCTTGCTCGTCTTTGTTCAGGCACTCGCACAAGCGGGCAAGCGCATAATGGAATATCACGCGCTCGTACTCGGTCTTCGCCTGTTCAATATGCTGTTCAAACGCCGCGGTGTCCTCATACCCCGCTTTTGCAAACACCGCAACATAGTCCCGCGTTTGGAGGCGCATGGCATCCGCGGCCGCAAACGCGTCCCTGTTATTGACGGTAGCGTCCGCCACAGCTTTGAGCTTGCTGTATAACTTTACGGCGGAGTCGCTGTCCCCGGTTTCTGCATAACCGATACAGGCGTTTGCGTATACGCCGCAGAGGGATACGCGCATATCATGGGTGATCCAGTCCACGTTCGCCTGCTCCTGCGCCGGTTCGAGCAGCGCGATGGCTTTTTCGAATTCGCCTTGCGCAATGTAGCCTTTGCCGATCAAATAGTGTTTGACAAGATCCGTCTGGCGGTTGCCCTTTTTCAGCAAAGGTGCCGCCTGCGCAAAGAATGCTTCCGTATCGCACTTTTGCAGCAGCTGCGAGGCAATTTTCTGAAACTCCTTATTGCCCACAGAAGACGCAACCGCAGAAGATACCATCTGCGCCATGAACAACCCGATCAGTATGAATACCCAGCGTAAAATCACACTCTGGATCGCCCGGCCGCCGGAAATGAGCGAGGTATATACCACCTGCCCGTCCACCATTGTTGCGCGCGGAATTAAAAGCACAAGAACCAGCGCGCATGTAATGGCCAGCAGGACGAAATATAGTATTTTGCTTTTTTTAAACTCCATAATCATGGCTCAATTACCCCCGGCAGCATTGATGTGGTAAGTATAGCATACGCCCCTTTGCGGTGCATAGCCGACGCATACGCGATCCGCCCGGCAAAAAGGGTTGAATAAACGCTCAAACAACAGAGCAATGGTAAGAAATGTAGTAGCAGGAGAGCAGAACAAAAGAGATACGCTAACGTACAAACAGTATAAAGCACCCGTATCCGGCGGCAAGAATTCCAAAAACCGCCATGAACGCGGCATTGATTTCAACGCTGCTGTTGTGCGCAATCACCACAATCTGCGGCGTTTCCGGGTTGAAATAAACATTTTCCACAGTATTGATGCGTTTGCTGTCATACCGCGTACGCTGCAGGGAACGCGCGGTAATGGACTTGTCCCCCCGCATAAAGCGATAGACCGTATGTTTTCCTTCAAATCCCGCCACCTTGGCGCGCACAGTTTCCCCGTTCTTCACCACGCGACGCTTCTGCATCAAAACCCGCAGCGCGCTTACAATTAAATAAAGACCGCCCAGAACGGTTAAAACCGCTGTCGTTTGATCCACTGAACCATACCACCTTTTACCATAATTTCATCTGAAAGTTTTTCGAAGGCAATGATTGCTTTTCTCTATTATCCGACGCTTATGAACCCTTTGTCAAGAAAGGCCATCGGACTATATTTTTTATCAGGATATTGACATTTTAGTTCTATATAGTACAATCCGCAATAGAAGGAGTGATGCGCGTGGCGGAAAGAAACGGCGGCTTTTTGATTTCTCAGATCAAACAACTGCAGGACAGGGTGTTTGACGCACTGCTGCGTCAATCCGGCATACAGGAATTTAACGGAGCCCAGGGTAGAATTCTGTATGTCTTATGGCAGGAAGACAACCTGCCTATTGTGGAGCTGTCCAAGCGCACGTCTTTGGCAAAAACCACGCTGACGGGCATGCTTGACCGTATGGAGGACAGCGGTTTTTTGGCGCGAAGCTACGATGAAACCGACCGGCGGATGATCCGCATTGTGTTGACCGCAAAGGCAAGAGAGCTGAGTGAGAAATACGCGGAAGTATCCAAAGAGATGATTGCGCTTTTCTATAAAGGCTTTGGCGAAGCGGAAATCGATGCGTTGGAACATTCTCTTACGCACATACTCGAGAACCTGAAGGAATTGATCTGACTTTTATTTGCCATCAAAAGGAGGGGTATGCCATGGAGTTTTATACAGCCATCGATCAAAGGCGGACCATCCGCGACCTGCAGGATACCGAGATCCCCGTTGAGGTGTTGCACAGGATACTGGACGCGGGCTTAAAAGCCCCCACCAACGACCATCTGCGTAACTGGGAATTTATCGTCCTTACAGACCCGGCGGAAAAAGCGAGGATTATTCAAAAGATCCCCAAAACATTTTCTAAAGACAGCGTACAAGAGTTTCTTGACAGCTGCAACATGAGCGATCCTGTCCAACGGGCAATGTATATGCAAGGCGTCCCCAAGCAGTACACCATGCTCTACCACTCAGGCTGCCTTGTACTACCCTTGTTTAGGCAGGATCATCCTCTGTTGCAACCCAAAAGTATGAATGATCTCAACGGGTTTGCCTCTATCTGGTGCTGCATTGAAAACATATTCCTGGCTGCCGCAGCAGAAGGTCTGGGGACCGCGTTCCGTATTCCATTCCCCGAGGAAGTCACGTTTTTGAAAGAAGCAACCGGACATCCGGATAACTATGTCATGCCCTGCTACATTGCAATCGGCTACCCGAATGAGGATGCGGCCGATACCATCCAGCATGAATATCAGGCGGCAGATAAAATTCATAGGAACAGATGGTAATACACGCAAAAAACAAATGCGGGCACACTTTATATAAAGTCTGCCCGCACATTGTATAACAGAAATCTGTCATTACAGTTCGCGTACCAGCTTAAGTTTCCACCGCGGTTGAATTTGCATGACGCCATCATCCAACAACACTCCGGTGCGGAATATAGAAAACAGCAGCCCGCACAGTATGAGGTTACAGAGCATGGCCGCGTTGCCGATGCCTACAAAGGGCATCGGATAACGCAGCAGAAGTACTGCGCCCATGTTCCCCGCAATATATCCAGCGCCCTGCGCCGCAAACGTCAATACAACAGCCAAAGATAGCATCCTTCCCAGCATGCTGTGCTGCTTGAAACAGATGCGCAGCGCAAAGTATACAAATGCAACAAGCGCAAGAACTGCGAAAAGAAACACAACTTTCCCCAGCTTGGCGGAAAGGAACGCAAGCATCAGGTCATTTTCAAACGAGCTGTTCCCGACCCCGAATACCATTGAACGGACGCCTTCACTTAACACAGCAGGCTCTACGGGACCGATAAAATTCGCTTTTGCAAGGATCTCCCTTGCCACTGTGCCTACAAACCCCACACCCTGCGGATCAATTTCTGGTGAAACAAGCGCCAGCATTTGTACAAAGCGGTGTGGATGTGTGACCACAATGGCTGTAAGGAGCAATACCGGGGGACCTGCCGCAATCAATATGGCAATCGCCTTATTGCATTCAAACCAGCCCCGTATGATCGCATAGAGCAGCAGGCACGTGCCGGCAAATGCAACAAGAACATAATTCCCGATAGAACTCTGTGATGCAACCAACGCAATGACAGCTTGCGCCAGACAGATGAAGCAGACGCCCAATATGCCCCGCCCGCGCATGCGGTAAATGAGCAAGGCCGAAACAACCGGCAAAAACAGCAGAATATACCCCGTATATTGGCTGTACCCCCTGACAAACTCCCGGGGGGCTACACCCCATGTTGCCCCAAGCAATGCGGCAACAAACACCCCATACATCAACCATGTCCGCTTGGGCAGCCACCCCATTGGTACAAAGCATACCCCAAAGAACGCAACGAGAAGCGCCGGTGTGTAATCATCAAGAAACGATTCCCGGATGTAAGCCCTTGCAAAGAAGCCAAACACCAGCAAAACGGTAAACGGAATCCATACGCTCCAATCCCTCTGCGGGCGGTAGGCAGCATTAAACTGCCTCCCAACCTCAAGCGCGTCCCCCATTGCCTGAATCGCCTGGTTTTCCGCGGCTTCTCCGGGAAAGCCCTGCGCAAGAAAGTTCTGCCGTTCGTCTTCAATATGATCGGCAAGCTCGCGCGCAATGGCCGGATGCGCCTGCTTCCACTGTACCTGCGCGCAGACGTCTTGAAGATATGCTGCAACCCTCTTAGACCGTTCCAAGCAGCGCACCCCCTTCGAGCACTTTTGTCACAGCGCCGGAAAACGCTTCCCACTCAGCCTGCTTTTCTCCCAAGTGGCCGCGCCCCTCTTTTGTCAGGGCGTAATACCGTCTTTCCCGCCCCGCGGCCATACCCAGATACGAGCGCACATATCCTTTGGTTTCCAGGGAATGCAGCAGCGGGTAGAGCGTCCCGGCTTTGAGCGCGAACAGCTCATTGGAGCGGCGCTTTAGCTCTTCCGTCATCTGATATCCATACATATCCTCTTTTTCCAGCAGCTTTAAGAGCAGCATACCCGTGCTGCCCGCAAGCAACGTTTTATCCGCCGCCATATTGGACCCTCCCCCAAAACGATATATCGATCATCTATCTATACTATAGATAGATGATCGATATATGTCAATACTTTTCTGTTTCTATCGGCTTATGCCTGTGCGGCGAGGTTCCACATAACGCCGTATTTGTCCACCACAATGCCGTAGCAGGGACTAAAGAATGTCTTCTGCAGCGGCATGTCAACTTTACCCTGCTCAGATAGAACCGAAAATGCCAGACGCACCTCATCTTCGCTGCATTCCACCGCAATTGCGACACGCTCGGAAACCGCATCGTTAAGATCTCCAAACGAATCCGACATGCGGATAAAATTATCCCCAAAGCGCAGCGTCGCCTGCAGAACCTGCCCTTTCTTATCCTCGGGTACGGGCGGACCTCCGGGAACATCCCCATAGCGCATCATGTCGATTACGACGGTATTGAACGCGCGGCTATAGAGTGCGATTGCCTCATTGCACTCCCCTTTAAAACTTAGATATGGCCTGATTTCCATAGATTTCTCCTTTTATATTCTGTGTTCATTGAACCTAACGTTTCTTTTTGTCCTCGTGAATCCGGGTATTCTCCTGTACGCGGAAGCTCACGATTTCTTTCACAAGGTCGAGCGGGATTGGCTGATCGTACGGAAACTGAATTGCTCCTTTGGAGGTCCCATACGCCTTCAATTTCTCCGTAAACGCAGCAACGCCGCTTGCTCCGGGATAAAACCCGGTATGCTGTTTGTTGGCGGCAAAATGCACCAGGTTGCCGTAGAGATCGTATGTGGCCATGCCCCAGCTGATTTTCTCCTGCGCTTTCGGCGCGGCCTCCCGGATGACAGAACGCAATGCGTTTAGCTTCCCCTGCACATCCGGCGGGAATTGTGCAATATATTCTCCGATAACATCTCGCATCCCGAAGAAAGTATGCCCGTTTGCGTGCAATTCGGCTTTTAGAGTTGCAATCGCATTTGGCCCGACGCCATGCAATACGGCCACCTCCGCCTCCGTTCGCGCTGCAAGCTGCTCAAGCGTATGTATGCCCGCGTTACTAAGCGCCCTTTGCGCCGGCTGTGCTAGCTTTTGAAAAACTCCATCCATCCTGCATTCCCCTTTTGCTTTTGCGTTCTGCCCCAAAGGCTTCTTGCTTTTATATTACCCGAAAACAGGCTCGTATCCCATACCGGAAGACTTTACATGAAATTGCCGTGATGGAACAAAACAACAAGCGCCCGCCTGCAACAGGGGGGGCGCTTGCTTCGGGGGGATCGTGCGGGATATACCCGCAGGGGACCGTTTACCGGGAAGCCGTTCCGGTCGTCTCCTCTTTGGCGGGAGCCGTATTTTGCAGGGAGACGCCAAGCTTATCCAGCGTGATGAACTTTAACAACGTATCCATGACGGTGCTGCTGCCGGTATTCCCGGTTGTACCTTCACCCATGTTGACCACGGTCTTGGGCACGATGTCAACGGTAGAGTTTTTGATGGCGTCAGCAAGCTTGTCGGTAATTTCCTGAATGACACGGTATTCCGCGCCACCGTAAGCCTTGACCTGCGCATCGATCGCCTGCGCCTTGGCCAAACCGACGTTTGTCTCCTTGCTGGCCTCCGCCTCGCCCTCCAGGCGCACCTTGGAGGCATTTGCCTTTGCAAGGGCGATGATCTGGTTGGCTTCCTGCTCGGCTTTGCTCGCAAGCGCCGCGCCGTTGTTGCCTTCGATCTCGATCTGGATCTTGGACTTCGTCAGGAAGTTCTGCTGTTCGGCCACGGCCTGGGCTTCACGCAGGGACTTTTCGCTTTCTGCTGCGGCCTGCTGCTTCTGGTAGGTAACCCGCTTTTCCTCGGCGATCTGCCGTTCCCGAAGCTGCATCAGGATGTTTTCGATCTGCGAATCATGGATGGTGGTCTTCGGCGTACCGATCAACACTTCCTCCAGCTGGAGGTTGTATTTTGCGAACTTCTCCTTCATTTCCAGTACCGCACGTTCACGGATGGAGCTGCGCTCCTGAATGAGCTCGATGAGCGTCTTTGTCTGCGCCACATCCTTAAAGTACGCGCTTACAAGAGGGTCGAGCGACTGGTTGACCAGCATCCCGATATCACCGAAGCGCTGTATGACCCAGGGTGCCTGCTTATAGTCAATGTGCATAACCACTGAAAGCGGCAGAGAAGGTTCAAACGCGTCCTTTGTGATGATGTCAACCTCGGTGAGGTTTTCATCATACTTGTGGTCTCCGGTCTCACTCTTATTCCATTTGAGTATGATGTTGGTGGTAGGTACCAGCACCACTTTACCGGCATCGGTATTGAACGCGTATTTACCGGGCATCAGCGGTTTTTCCAATACGCCCTTGCAGCCCACCTGCACCAATTCGCCATGCTTGTAATCCTGCCCCGTGGTATCCACGCCCTCTTTTCCAAAGAAGGAAACTACGACGCCCACAAAGCCGATGGGGACGACCGTCTTTTGCCGGAACTCCACAGTGGCGAACAGGCGGTTGACGTAATAGGTACCGTCGGTCAGCACCTGGATCTGCTTACCGCGTCTGCCGCCAAGCTTTAAGAATTCTTCCGGGTCCTGGAAGCTTGCGTGGCCCTCGCCTACGTCGGGCGCGATGATCTCACCCTGGTCGATCGGCGTGCCGTCGTGCACGGTGACAATACCCATGAGATCGCTTGTATCCTGCCCGCGGCCCATAATGACCACCGGTGTAAACGCGTTGCGCTCCGCAAGCGTTTTTTGCATGCTCACAAGCTCGGCAAGCTCCTGCTTGGAGGTGGCGGAAATGGACTTAATATCGCTCGGCGTAATGACGATAAACTGCGCCAAGTTGATGGCATATGTACCTTCACGCAATATCCCGCGCTGAGGACCCCTCTGCCCGCCGTTCTTCAAGAATCCGGTCACGTTCTGAAAGTTATTCGCCTCGGGCACAATACGCCCTAACGTCTGCGTGGGCGAAAGCGGTTGGCCGTCTCTTGCAAACAGGTAAGCGATCTGCCCCTGCGGCACCGTGATCAGTGGATACTTGTGTATCTTATACATCAGGACGGATTTAAAATGAATACCGCCGCGCAGGAGATCCGGCGCATAGCCCGCCTCCCCGTTCAATGCGATAATAGAATCCTTGAGCGAGCCCTTAAAGCTCCACCACTTTTCGATTACCGCCACTTCGTTGGAGGCGATGACCCGAAGGCCAAGGATTTTAAATATCAGCAAATAGATTACAAGAACTGCCCCCAGTATCTCCGCAATAATTATGAGTTCCATTACAATACCCTCCCATCTCTTTGATCCATCGTTGTTTCTGGCTCTCACTCCCCAAAGAAGCGCACAAGAATTGTCTGCCCCCTTCCGCAATTTTTGCGTTTTTTGGGTCGCGTTTGTTTACATTGTTAT
>JAEXTB010000112.1 GCA_023453725.1 Bacillota bacterium
CCCTTAGCAGGGGAGCCCCTTGAGCCACTTGGGTACTTCTCCAAGCCCTATTTGGTTAAGATGTTTGGCGGAGAGAGAGGGATTCGAACCCACGGTGCCTTGCGGCATCACTGGTTTTCAAGACCAGCTCCATAAACCACTCGGACATCTCTCCCTGACAGGAACGCTACTGATTATAGCAAAACAACCGTCCGCTGTCAAGCAATGGGATGCAATGTTCCAAATCCGAATATTCATAAACATGCAGAGGGTAATATATAAGGAAGCGAACGGATTGAGCGGACAAATCATAGAATATTTACAGCATTGGAAGGGGGATTTCGTTGACTTGCCCCGTACGTTGTGTTATACTTTCCCCCAATCCGCATATGCGTAGAATAATACGCTGGTTGCAATGATACAAGGAGGATCACTTACATGAAGCAGTACAATGTCGCGGTTGTCGGTGCGACCGGCATGGTCGGCCGTAAATTCCTGCAAGTGCTGGAAGAGCGCAAATTACCCGTAGCGAACTACTATTTGTTTGCTAGCAAACGCAGCGCCGGCACTACGTTGCCCTTTATGGGCAAAGAATATGTTGTGCGGGAACTGACCGAGACCTGCTTCGATGGCCTTGATATAGACATCGCGCTCTTTTCGGCAGGCGGCGGCACATCCGAACAGTTTGCCCCTGTCGCCGCGCGCGCGGGCGCTGTCGTCATAGACAACTCCAGCGCTTGGCGTATGGACCCGGAAGTACCCTTGGTGGTGCCGGAAGTCAATCCCGAACATATTCCCATGTATAAAAATAAGGGGATTATTGCAAACCCCAACTGCTCCACCATCCAGGCGATGGTGGCGTTAAAGCCGCTGCATGAAGCGTACGGCCTCAAGCGCGTCGTTTATTCCACCTATCAGGCAGTATCTGGCGCAGGCCAGCAGGGTTATTCGGATTTGGAAGAGGGCATCAAGGGCAACCCGCCCACGAAGTTCCCGCCCCCCATTGCCGGTAACTGTTTGCCCCGCATCGACTCGTTCCTGGATACCGGCTACACCAAGGAAGAGCAGAAGATGATCAACGAAAGCCGCAAGATCCTCTCCCTGCCAGAACTTCGGGTGACCGCCACCACCGTGCGTGTGCCTGTATTCCATGGCCACAGCGAGAGCATCAATGTGGAGTTTGAACGTTCTTTTGAGCTGGATGAGCTCGTAGAAGTGCTGCGCAATGCGCCCGGTCTTGTGGTACAGGACGACCCGAAGAATTATGTCTACCCCATGCCTGTTACCGCCGCGGATACCGATCCAGTCTATGTCGGCCGCATTCGCCGCGATTTTAGCGTAGAGAGCGGCATCAACTTCTGGTGCGTGGCGGATAACATCCGCAAGGGTGCGGCGACCAACGCCGTACAGATCGCACAGGAACTCATCCGCCAGTGGGAGAACGCATAAGTTCGCTCTAATTTGCGGCGCAGAAGGAAAACCTTCTGCGCCGTTTGTACAAGTGCCGATCAATACAAAAAGGAGGATACACCCCATGGCTATCTTTGAAGGCTCCGGCGTTGCCATTATTACCCCATTTAGCGGGAACGGAATTGATTTTGGTGCATTTCGTAAACTCATTGAGCGTCAGATAGAAGGCAAAACGGATGCGATCATCGTTTGCGGAACCACGGGCGAAGCATCCACCATGAGCGCGGAGGAAAAACGCGCGGCGATCGAGTTTTGCGTCAAACAAGTCAATGGCCGTATACCCGTCATTGCGGGTACGGGCGGCAACAACACGGCAAATGTCATAAGGGACAGCAAGGCGGCAGAAGAACTTGGCGCGGACGGCCTGCTGATTGTTACGCCCTATTACAACAAAACGACACAGGCCGGGCTTGTAGCCCATTATTCCGCCATTGCGGAGGCCGTCTCCATTCCCATCATCGTATACAACGTGCCCGGTCGTACGGGATTAAACCTGCTGCCCGCAACCATGCAGAAGCTGATGGCAAACAAAAACATTGTAGGCATCAAAGAAGCGAGCGGGAATATTGAGCAGATCGTAGGCTTAGCGGCGCTATGTCCCGATTTGGATATTTACTCCGGCAATGACGACCACGTGCTGCCGCTTCTTTCGCTTGGCGCAAAAGGCGTCATTTCCACAATCGCAAACGTCATTCCCCAGGATATGCATGAACTGTGTGCGGCGTTCTTCCGGGGGGATATCGAAACGGCGCGTGCGCTGCAGTTTAAGGTGCTGCCAATTTGGAAGGCGGCGTTTTGTGAGGTCAACCCCATTCCCATCAAGACCATGTGCGGCATGTTGGGCTGGTGTGAGGAAACATTAAGGCTTCCGCTTTGCCCGCCGTGTGAAGCAAACCGCGCCGCAATGGAAGCAGCGCTCAAAACGTATGGACTGCTTTCCTGAAGACAGGAAGCGCAAAAGGGTGAACGTATGATTAAGGTCATCATCAACGGCGCGTGCGGCCAAATGGGCCGGACCATTATGCGCCTATGTAAGCAAAACAGCAACGACTTTCAAGTCATTGCCGGGGTGGATACCTACCAGTGTCCGGAAGCGGAAGGTACGCCCATTGTCGGCGATATTACAAAAGCGCCTGTAGGAGCGGATGTCGTCATTGATTTTTCGCGCCCCGCGGCGCTTCCCAAGACACTGCAGTATTGCCAGGCGAACAATGTGCGGCTGGTTCTTGGCACCACGGGTTTGGGCGAAAACGAAAAGCTTTCTTTGGAGCGCGCGTCGGCAAAGATCGCCATATTCCAAAGCGGCAATATGTCCCTGGGCGTGAACCTGCAGATTGAGCTCATTCAAAAGGCGGCGGCGGCGCTTGGCGAGGCGTTTGACATTGAAATCATTGAAAAGCACCACAACCTGAAGGTGGATGCACCGAGCGGCACGGCGCTGATGCTGGCGGACGCTGTCAGCACGCAGTTCCCATCCGGCAAGGATTACGTATTTGGTCGTCACACAAAAGATGTGCGCCGCTCAAAAAAAGAAATCGGCATGCACTCTATCCGCGGCGGAACTGTCGTGGGTGAACATGAAGTGGAGTTCTTGGGGCAGGACGAGGTGCTCTCCATCTCCCACAAGGCGTATTCCAAGCAGGTGTTCGGCGTGGGCGCGTTGCGGGCGGCGCAGTATATCATGCATAAGCAGCCCGGGCTTTACAACATGCACGACATCGTCACGGAAAAGGATGTCCTTTCCCACCTCTATACCGATGACGATCAGGCGGTCATCACCGTAAGCTCGCTGCCCAATGAGCCGGGCGTATTGAGCCATATCTTCGGTACAATCGCGCGCAGCAATGTATTTGTGGATATGATCAGCGTCACCGTACCCGGTTCCATTTCCGGCAATGTAAGTTTTTCATTGCCCAAGACGCAGCTTGCAACCGCGATCAACGCATTGAAGGCGCTGCGCCCCCTTTATATGGGCATGGACATTCACGCACTCGACAACATTACAAAAATCACCGTGGAAGGCCCGGGCATGGCTGTCCGCCACGGTGTAGCCGGGCAGCTTTTCTCCGTGCTTGCAGAAGCGAACGTGAGCATTGAGCTTGTTACGACGAGTGAAACCAAGATTGCCTGCTGCATCAAGAACAGCGACGTGTCCACCGCGCTTGGGGTCATCGCCAGACAGTTCGAACTATAACAGCAACTACAAAATAATGGTAAACGGCGGGGATTTTCTGTATACTGGAAATTACAGAAAACCCGCCGTTTTTTTTGTTACAGGAATATGTATATAAATCACTTCTTACTGGAGATGCAGCGCATTGAGGTTGCAGCCGATTCAAAGGAAATCGCTAAAACTTTTTATGGAGGCAGGCCGATGTCAAACATTCATAAGATTGTCGTTCTGGGCGGGGGCAGCAGCTATACGCCTGAGCTCCTTTCCGGGTTTATCAATCGGAACTCCCGGCTTGCGGTAGAAGAGATTGTCTTGGTAGATATCCCCCAAGGCATTCAAAAGCTTGAGGCGATTGGCGCTTTAGGCTTTCGGATGTTTCAAAAGCACAGCATCGATACCCGTTTGTCATGGACGCTCGATATAGAGTCCGCCCTGCCCGGCGCAGACTTCGTACTCAATCAGATCCGCGTTGGCGGGCTTGAGGGGCGCGCGCTGGATGAACAGATCCCCAACTGTTTCGGCCTGATCGGCCAGGAAACAACGGGAGCCGGCGGGTTGTTTTTGGGACTGCGCACAATGCCAGTGGTCATAGAGATTGCAAAAAAAATGGAGCGCCTCTGCCCCGAAGCCACACTGATCAATTTTACCAATCCGGCAGGAATGGTGACACAGGCCGTCCAACAAGCCACAAACATCTGCTGCATCGGCCTATGCAACATTCCAATCAATATGAAACACCAGCTCGCAACCATGTTATCCATGCCGGTCGATCATCTCAACTTCGATTATGTGGGCATCAATCATCTATCATTCATCACAAGGGTTTGGGACGACCATACGGATTACACCGAAGCGCTTTTGAAGCGCCCTGCGGAACTCATGGAATCCGTTGTAGCGAATATACAGCAACTAGACAATCCAGGGGCGGTGATCGAGGCCATCGGCATCATCCCCTGCCCGTACTTGGCTTACTATTTCTGCGAGGACCATCAGCTAAAAGAGGAACTTCAGGGGCTAAATGATGGCAAAGGAACCCGTGCAAATGAAGTGATGGCTACAGAGAAACTCCTATTTGATCTATATCGGGACCCCGATCTGACAATAGTACCTGAAGCATTGAGGAAGCGCGGCGGCTCGCTTTATTCAGAAGCCGCCCTGCAGATTGTGGAAGCGATTGCCCATAGTACCGGAAACATATTAACGGTCAACGTCCGAAACGGTTCCACAATCCCCCAACTGCCGGAGGACGCCGTGATTGAAGTCAATTGTACCGTAGACAAAAACGGGGCTGTTCCTGTAGGAAACATCACACTTCCCCCGCAAGTCCAGGGACTAATCCAGCATGTCAAATCTTACGAATCCCTGGCAGTAACAGCCGCGCTCAACCGAGACCGCCGCCTCGCGCAGCAGGCGCTGATTGCGCATCCGCTTGCCCACGACGCCGTAAAAGCCCTGAAGGTATTTGACGCGCTTTGGGAAGCGCACGCCAAACACTTAGGCTATTATCGTTAATCGCAAAGGAGAGCGCCCATGGGTTACTTCATCGGTATTGACGGCGGGTCCTCCAAGACAAAGGGCTTGTTATCTGACCATACCGGGCGGATACTCGCAGAATATACGGCTTCCGGATCCAATTATCATGGCATTGGAAGGGAAGCGACCGGCCAGATTCTTGAAACAGTGATACACAACTTGCTTAAGAGTGCCAGCCTAAAAAAAGACCAGTTGAGCTTTGTTATGCTAGCCTTATCAGGCGCGGACCTTCCTTCTGATTTCAAGATTTTAAATGAGATCGCCGCCGAATGTCTTTCCGGCGTTTGCTATGAAGTGACAAACGACGTTTGGGCAATCATGCGCAGCGGCCTTCGCCAGCCTTGGGGCGCAGTGGCCATCTGCGGTACAGGCAGCAACGCCGGGGTTGCACGCTCTGACGGACACCGGTTCATACTCAGGGCGCTTTCCTATGAAGTTGGCGGTTGCGGAGGCGGTCACGACATGGCCGTTGAGGCGCTTCACTATCTATTTAGAGCCGATGAGTTGACTTATAAACCGACTCTTCTGACAAAGCATTTGCCCCCGCTCTTAGGCTGCGATGATCCATTGGCCCTCCTTAGCCGGCTTTTCCCTATCGATCAGCTAAGCCGTGAAGAATACAACCGAATCCCGCCGCTGGTCTTTGAACTAGCTGACGAAGGCGATGCGGTCTGCCTCGAGATCCTTGAACGGATGGGAAGAACCCAGGGGCAGCTGGTCAACGGCGTCATCCGGCAATCGGGGCTCACAGGCATAGCTTTGCCCGTCGTCATCGGCGGCAGCGTATTTCAAGGATCAAACCCGGCGTTTATTGATATAATGCTCCTGGAAATTCAAACGCTGCTGCCGGAAGCGTATATCGTAAGGAGCCCATATCCTCCGGCTGCCGGCGCGCTTCTTCTGGCACTTGATCGGGATCATTGCGGGCTATGTGAGGAAGCATACGACCATCTAAACGACTACTTTCTCTAAAATACTTGCGTTTGGGATTCTTAAGGGCCGTAACGGCCCTTAAGCGGGTGCGGGCAGAGCCCGGCTTCTCCGCTTACAACTGCACCACCTGTGTCGCCACCGCGTCAAGAAACGCACGGTCATGCTCCACAAACAGCATGGTGGGCGCATATTCTTTGAGCAGGTTTTCAATCTGCATGCGCGACAGCACATCGATATAATTGAGCGGCTCATCCCACAGGTACAAATGCGCCTGCTCGCACAGGCTTTTCGCGAGCAGCACTTTTTTGCGCTGCCCTGCGGAGAATGCGCGCATATCCTTTTCAAACTGCACGCGCGGGAAATCAAGCTTCCGAAGAAGTGTCAGAAACAGGCTGACATCTATGCCCGCGGTTTTTGCGTAGGAAATGACGTCGCCCTCCAAAAAGGACGTATCCTGCGGTACATAGGAGATTGTAAGGCCGCTTGCAACCCGGAGTGTACCGCTATACGGAATGTCTTCCCCTGCCAGCAGTTTCAATATGCTGGACTTTCCGCTGCCATTTTTGCCACTTAGTGCAATCCGTTCCCCGCGCGGCACTTCAAAACGCAATCCCTCGAGCACCGGCTTCTCCCCATAGCGGATGCAGAAATCCCTTGCCTCCACCAACGTTTTTGCGTAGTGCGTGAGCGGGCGCAATATGAGCGCGCTTGCATATTCAATGTCCTTTAATAACTTTTCTTTTTCCTTGATGGCGTCTTCACGCCGCTTCTCTATTGTGGTCGCCCGCTTCATCATCTTGGCTGCCTTATGGCCAATAGCACCCCGATCTGCGGCATGTTCCCCGATCTTTGTGGCCTCCACCCGGTCGGACCAGTTGGCCGTTCTCGCGGCGGCATCGGAAAGCCGCCGGATCTCGCCCTTGAGCTTTTCGTTTTCCTCCCGCTCAAAGGTATCCTGCATCTCCTTGTTGGTGAGCCAGGTAGAGAAATCCCCTTTGATTACCTGCATCCCTGTTTTGTTGATGGCTAAAATATGATCCACACAGCCGTCCAAGAAAGCACGGTCATGGGAAACCAATAAAAATCCGCGTTTTGCCTTAAGATAGTCCGCCACAAGGGCGCGCCCCTCAAGGTCAAGATGATTGGTCGGTTCGTCAATAAGCAGGAATTTTTCGGGGTTCACAAACAGCGCCGCAAGCAGGGACTTTGTCTGTTCCCCGCCGCTCAATGTGGAAAACGGACGGTAGAGCGCATCCTCCTCTACATTCAGCAGGGAAAGTTCCCGCATAATCTCCCATTCCTGCGCATCTGGTGCCATCGCACGCAGAATATTGATTGTCATCTCATTCCGGTCTGGAACCGCATACGGAAAATAGGAAAACTCCACCGGGGAAGAAATACTTCCGGAATACGCATACTGCCCTAGCAGCAGCCGCAGCAGCGTGGTTTTGCCCCGCCCGTTGCGGCCAACAAAGCCAAGCTTCCAGTCCGTATCAAAGCTGACCGAAAGATGCTCAAATACATTCTCATAGCTGCCGTCGTACCGAAACGTCAGCGATTTTATAGATATCTGTGACATATTGCCCTCCATAGCAAATAAAAAAGCGGCGGGAAAGCTTCCCGCCGCTATATTGCATGTCAAGCAACATAAGTGGCTAATCGGGGCGTAAGATGCTTTCACTTTCCCGCAATGACAGCACGCGAAAAACAACGCGGCAACTGCCATGCAAACAATACTGTTTAGCGGGAAAAAATGCGCATCCTTTCACTCCTCCATTATTCGTTACCTGTAGTATATCGGCGGACTGCACGCCTGTCAAGCAGGTTTGACTTACAGCTTTTTGAGTTTGGGACCTTGCTTGGTATCTTCAACGGCATACCCCATGGCTTTTAACGTATCGCGGATGGCGTCCGAGCGTGCCCAATCCTTGGCAGCTCGGGCTGCCTGGCGCTGCTCTAAAAGCGTGAGCGCTTCTTCTGGGAATTCTTCTTCCTTCTTCTGTGTCAGGAGTCCCAGCACGCCGGTAAGCTCGATCAACTGCTTTCTTGCCGCTTCCACCGCTTCCTTGCCGCGGGGTTCCGTCACAAACGTGTTGCAGGCGCGCACCATCTCAAAGAGTACGCCAAGCGCGTCGGCGGTATTGAGGTCATCATCCATCGCTGCGCAGAATGAGTCCTTATAGCCCGCAAGCTCTTTTAGGAAGGCCGCGTCTTCCGCGGTTTCCGGGCCAAACTGCGCCTCTTCCAGGCGTTCCTTCGCGGTCCTTAGGCGCGTAAGCGCTGCGGTCGCCTGCTCGATCAATTCACGGGAGAAGTTGACGGGCGTGCGGTACTGAGCGCTAAGCATGAACAGGCGCACCGCCTCCAGGTCGAACTCTTGGGAAATATCGCGCACGGTAAAGAAGTTGTTGAGGCTCTTGGACATCTTCTGGTTGTTGACGTTGATATAGCCGTTGTGCATCCAGAAGTTCGCAAAGGGTTTGCCCGTTGCAGCCTCGCTCTGCGCGATTTCATTTTCATGGTGCGGGAACACAAGATCCTGCCCGCCGCCGTGGATATCAAACGTATCGCCAAGTATGGTCATGCTCATGGCGGAGCATTCGATATGCCAGCCCGGGCGGCCCATGCCCCACGGGCTTTCCCATGCGGGTTCGTCGGGCTTTTGTGCCTTCCACAGCGCAAAATCCAGCGGATCGCGTTTTTGCTCGGTGGGGTCAATGCGAGCGCCACTCTCAAGATCGTCGATGCTTTGGCCGGAAAGCTTACCGTATTCGGGGTAACTGCGGACGCTAAAGTACACATCCCCCTCAGGCGTTGCATAAGCGTGGCCCTTTTCAATGAGCGTTTCCACCAGCTTGATGATTTCCGCAATGTGCTCGGTGGCACGGGGGTTGACGTCCGCCCGGCCAATGCCAAGTGCGTCTGCATCCTGATAATATTCCTTGATGAACCGCTCGGCGAGTTCCTTTACAGTAATGCCTTCCTCATTGGCACGGCGGATCATTTTATCATCAATATCCGTAAAATTCTGCACAAACGTGACCTGATAGCCCCGGTACTGCAGATATCTGCGCAGCGTATCAAACACGATGAACGGGCGCGCGTTTCCGATGTGGAAGAAGTTATACACCGTAGGCCCGCATGCGTACATACTGATGCGTCCGGGCTGAACCGGCACCAGTTCCTCTTTCCTGCGGGTCATGGTGTTGTAAATCTGCATGATTGCCTCCTTCTAAAAACCCCCGTCTTATGCGGGCGCGATATAAAAAAACACCGCCGCCCGTCTAGGGCTCATTTTACCCTAATAGGAGCGGCATTGCCTCTCTATTTCCAATTCATATAGTAGAGTATGGCTTGCACGCTTGTCAAGTGCGGGAAACCGTCTCTACAGCACTGTATTACATGAAAAACCGGCCCTTTTATTATGGCATGCGCCGTATGTTTTCAGCCGAAAACCCCCAGCTCATAATTTGGATACGTCCCCAAAGTTCATTTAGAAACATCCATGGCTGGTTTGTATAGGGCGGGCAGATAATATGAATCTGCTGCGCGGGCATATTGCTCTGCCCAAGCAGTATCGCTTTCTCGCCAGACTCATTTTCACAGACATCCATGATCATAACGCAATGCCCCGGGCTGCCGGAGAATATCAAGATATCCCCCACCTGAATATCCTCACGTGGGACGACGCTGCTTTCCGGGTAGACCGAGCGGGTGCTGGCGTAGTTGAAGAGTACCTGCATATAGTCATAGAACACGTCGTAGCTATCATCCGGCTCCGCGGCTTTCACCATACACGTGGTATTGCCATCCACCTCCAGCCGGTAGCCTTCCCGCCATTTGCTGTATGGAAATTCATCCCCGTTGGTCAGGTGATAGTTGATTTTATCATACTCTCCGACAGAATAGAGGTATTCACACCGCAAGCGCAGCGCCGCATCGGCGCACTGCTGCAAATCCTGGTCGCCAACACTGATTGCAAGCACCGCTGCGTGCCAATCCTGTATGGCCGCTTCCTCACCGTTGTAAAGCAATATGGGGCTGCCGTCAGGCAAAAGCTTTTGATCGCGCAGAAACTCTCCGTAGCCGTCCGCCTGCTTCCTCTCATACCCTTGCGGGGGAAGGAAGCGCGTCCTTATGGTATCGCCTGCGGGATCGAAGATTGCATACGGCGTAGTCGCGGGTGTCGCTGGAGCAGGAGAGATTGCAGGTAACGCCGTTACCGCGGGAGTCCGACCTACCGGAGTGGGCGCAGGCAGCGTAGGTGCACAGCCAGCAAACAGCAGCATACAAAAGAGCGCGGCGTACGCGAAAACGTATGTACCGCGCTTGTCCCATATGGCCATTGCTTTTGCCGACCTTTTACTCATTGCCCGTTTGCGGCGGCTTGCTCATAATTTGCGGTCATTTTGCTCATGAACCCGCCCAACGAGAGGGAAAATGCATATGCCATTTTCGTCTGCAGCGATTGGGCGGCGCTGTGACAGATAACAAACTTCTTCTGATGGAGGCGTTTTGCCAAGCCCCTCCCCACCCGTTCCGGCTCCGCCATCATTTCCTTGGGAACAGGTAAGGGCGCTGACGATGCCGTCTTCGTAAGAGGCGGGTGCAGCAGGTGGAATGTGACGCCCTGTGCCCGATACTCAAGATGCAGGCATTTTGCAAGCGACTCAAGCGCCCCCTTGCTCGTAGCATAGGGGCTGATGTTGGTAAAGCCCATCACGCCTACGCCGGAACTGGTAAAGAATACCTTGCCCCGCTTTTGCGCTAGCATAACCGGCAGTACGGCTTTGGTTAGATGCAGCGCGCCGTAAAAGTTCACCTCATGCACGCGGCGGAACGTCTGCTCATCGGATTGCAGGAACCCAAGAAATGTGCAGACGCAGGCGTTGTGTATGGCGCAGTCTATCCCGCCGAAATCCTGTGCGGCTGACAAAACCGCTTCCGATACAGCCGCACCATCCGTCACATCACACACAAAGGGCAGCAGCCGTTTGCCATACTGTGCGGTAAGCGGCCCAATCTGATCCGTTGCAAGATCCAGTACCGCAACCCGGTGTCCGTCCTCCAGCAGCTGCAGCCCCATATAAAATCCGATTCCCTGGTTTGCGCCGGTCAGTACAATCGCCGCCATATGCCTGATCCCTCCGCGAAATGTAGGTATGCTTCTTACCTATCATACCATGAAACAACGGAATGGAATGAACGGATTGGAAATTTTACACTGCTATCTCCGCCGTACCGGATGCCGCAGCACGGTCAGCAAATTCTCCGGCTTGGTCTTGAACGGGTCTTTTAAATAAATCTCGTGATGGCGGCGTGTTTCATTGATATCATCCACATAGCCGTTTTCTTCTATAAAGCGAAGCATACGCGAGACCGTGGCAGGCTCATCGTCATAAGGCCCTTTGTGCATGCACTGTACGCACAACCCTTCCTCAAACTGCTCAAGCCGCGCTTTTGCAGTGTCGATCCCCTTTTTACGCTCGACTTCCCCGCATGCCCAGCGGAATATTTCCTGCGTAATGAATTCCGGCTGCCGCAGCATGGAGCAGAAGCAAAATAGATCCTTCTTGAAGAAGTCGTACTTGCCGCCGTCGGAGAGCCACCACAGGCCTTCCAAAGGCGGCATGCCGTATTCAAAGTATCCATCCGCATCGCTGCCGGCCTTGCTCATTTTAATGGTATAGGCAAGGCTATATAATAGTTCCACACTTTGTTGATATTCCCCGCCCGGCGTGTTCGGGTTGCCGCAGCCATCCACCCTCAAAAACTGCATTGGCGGCACCGCAATCACCGCGGGTTCCGCCTTGGGCATGTACAACTCTTTGTACGCTTTTTTATAATCCAGCTTTTCCATACCTGCCTCCTTTACCGCAACGCGATATAGATGTGTATCATAGCCTTCTCTCCCTCGGGCGCGGGAAAATACTCTTCAAAATCCCCTGTATATGCCCGTTCAAGCGGCATGTTCCATATTTCTCCCCACATCTTCCCCACCGTATCCACGTCGTCTCCAAAGGCCTCGAATTTGGCGTAGCGCCCTGCCGGAATACTGGCCGCAGCCATACCCGCAGGTACAGTTGAGCCGTCTTCCACCTCACACCCGACGGTCACGTCATACTCCATGTAATCGGGAGAATATCCGGAATAGAGCCCTATGGAATGGTCATTGCATTTGTGGGGAATGTTCCCAAACGTATCCCCTGTAAATAGCATCTGCCACAGCTTACCAATGGCGCTTTGCATGTCCGGGCTGTTGTTGGATGTGCGTGTCTGAAAGCCCACCAACGTTTTACGGGGCAATGTGACAACTTCGTACTGCATACCAAATCCTCTTTCCTAATAATTTCAAATAAAAAGACAACGCTTTTATTTGGTCACTATGCGGCGCGTGCCGCTATCGCGTTGTATGATGTGGTATGCATAGCGTAGCATGTCAAACTAGACAACAGCATGTCATATATCATAAAGCCGCAGCGTGTTTTTTAAGCTTTCCACCAACTCCTGCCGTACGTCCTCCGGGGAAAGCACCGTTAAATGCACCCCGTACGTCATCAAGTATTCCATCAGCCAGGCGTTATTCGGCATGGAAAAGCGCACAAGAAAGCTTCCATCCGCTTCACGCTCGCACCGCTCTTTGGGGAATTCCTCCCGCACGCGATATTCCATACTTGGTGCAATGCGAACGGTTAACTCCACCAAAGGAGAAACGCCATAGCTGCGGCCCGGTACTTTGAGATCGGGCAGGGGGCGCCTAACAAACACATCTTCAAGCACAGAAAGTTCGTCCATGCGCAGCAGCTTGAAATAGCGGAAATCTTGCCGTTCTCTGCAATAGCCGACCAGGTACCAATCCATGCCGCGGAACACAAGCTTCATGGGCTCAACATCCCGCAAACCAGTGCCGCTGCTCATTCCACAATACGCAAACCTAACGACACGCCGTGCAAATATCGCGTTTTTGAGCTGCAAAAACCGCTCGCTGACCGGACTCCTGTCCCCCCAGAGGGAAAAATCAACGTCGATCCAATCAAGCGCCTCCATTCCAAAGAGTGCGGAAAGTTTATTGAGCACCGGGCGAGCGGCCTCAGGCTGTACTGCGCCCATACCGCGCAGGGAGGAAAGCAGGCGCTGCTGTTCGTCTTCATTCAAATACGAACGGTTGAATATGAAGTTCTCTGTCAGCCGTATGCCGCCGTTGCTTCCCTTGAGCGCATAGACAGGAATTCCCGCCTCCGCAAGCGTCTCTACGTCCCGGTAAATGGTGCGCTGTGAAACCTCAAAATGCGCGGCAAGCTCCTTTGCCGTCATGCTTTTGCGGTTGAGCAGCAGGTATACAATTTCAAACAGACGGTTGATTTGCATAGCGTTTCACCTCTTGGCTCTGAGTATACCGTAAGATCACAAAGCAACCAATAAAAATATGGGGTATCGGGTATTGCTGCCTATCATCAAATCATAGATAATAGGACTCTAACGTAAATGTCATATTGTGCAAATCAAAAAGGAGAAGCCTGTATGAAAAGAATTCTCCCCTTGCTTTTCGCTATTTTGTTATTCGCCATCTATCCAGTTCAGGCGCTTGCGTGCACCAGTTTCGCCGTATACCGCAAGAGCGTACTATATGGCATGAACTTTGATTATTCCGATGTACCGGTCCGGTATGTTATCACACAAAGCGGCGATACCGCGGTATTTCATGTAGACTTTGAAACATACGGCCATTACGTTCCCATTGCAGGCATGAACGGGCACGGGATGTTCCTGGCAGTACAAATGCTGTATCCCGAAGAGCTTGGAACAATAGAAGCAAACAGCAACAAGGCAGAGCTGCATACGTTTGCAGAGCAGGCCCTGTTCCATATGAAAAGCATGGAAGAAGTGAAAAAACAGTTGGATGAGCAGCAGCTTGTCAACACATTTCTGACGCTCCACTGCATGCTGGCGGACCCGAATGGGGAGGCCATGGTTTTGGAGCCCGGAAAGGAGCGAAACCGCATTACACAGAACCGCGGCGATTATCTGGTGATGACCAATTTTTCAAACGCCGACGCCTTTAACCCCGATACGCAGGAGATGGAGAATGTTGACTGCGAACGTTACCTCGCTGCCGAAAGTTATATTGTACAGAGCGGGGATGCCTTTACAATTGAAGACGGATTGGAAGCCCTTAAACGCTCCATGCAATCGGGAGGATCATTCCCCACGCAAAACTCCATGGTGTGTGATCCGGTAAACGGTGACATATATATCGTGGTGCAAAGGGATTTTGAAAAAGTCTGGAAGGTCTCTCTCACACAAAAAACGATTGAAAGCTACAGCGGATTTGCACAGCCCATTAAGCGCAATCTGGACGAACAGGGTATTACCGCCCAAGAACTCATTGCGCTTGCCAATACACCGCAAGCCGAACAGCTGGACCCGGCTCAAGCGCCCGCGAAAGCTGTGGATCAACCGGTAGCGCTCCCCGGCGATCTTCCGGTGAGGCAAGTTGTATTGGGGCCGCTGGCCATTGCGGGAATATGTCTGGTGGGGCTTTGCATCATCGGCGCTGTATGGCTTTTACGACGTAAGCGCCGCTAAGGATGTACTCTATCCATATCTTCGGGGAGCACGGTGGTTTCCCTTGCATCCACATCGTAATAACCCACCGCCTCATCCCCACGGCACAATACCACATGGCTGGTCAGATTGGCGGCGCTGCAGCTGTGATTGGGAATGATCTCTATCCTGTCTCCGACAGTTAGGTTGAGGGGCGTTTCACTTTGGAGTATCCCCACTTCCTCGGAAAGGCTAGTAACCACGACCCCTTCATGCCCGACTACCCGGCCATAACCGGTCACACCGCTGTTTCCATGCGCGCCTTTGTCAAGGCCGAAGCATTTGCTCCCGGCGTCTATTATCCATTTCCGGTCGCCGTGCTTGCTGATGACGGTAGCAAGTACTGTCAACGCGCATCGCTTCACATCAACGCCAAATG
>JAEXTB010000234.1 GCA_023453725.1 Bacillota bacterium
ATCGGCCAGGGCAAGGTGGAAGAAATCCTCTCCAATAAATCGGGAGACCGCCGCGCGGCCCTGGAAGAGGCGGCAGGCGTCATGCGTTACCGCGTACGCAAAGAAGAGGCGGTACGAAAGCTTGAGAATACACGAAAGAACCTTGACCGGTTGGAGGATATCCTCACAGAGCTTCAAAGCCAGCGTGAACCGCTGCAGGAGCAAGCGGAAAAAGCGCGCGCCTATCTGAAACTGCGCGATGAATTAAAAGAACTTGAAGTCAATGTGTTCCTGCATCAGTATGAGCGCATGCAGGAACGTTTGGAATCGGCGGACAATTCCATCCGCCAGATGCAGGAAGAAAGTGAACTGCTCTATGAATCCGAGCGGACGCTCTCTTCGGACACTGCCTCACAGGAAGAAGCGCTGCGCGCCATAGAGCATACTGCAAGCACAGCGCAGAATGCGCTGATTACGCTTATGTCCGCCATGGAGGCACATATCGGCGAGGCGGGTGTACTCAACGAGCGCAAAGAACATTTGGCTAAAGAGAGGGACCGCCTGCTTTCCTCCGTTACGGAAAATGAGAACCGCTGGGAGGATCGCTTGGCACAGATTGAGCGCCTGAAAAACAGTGATACCGCCGGCCGGGATATGTTAAAAGAACTCGATGACGAGATTGCCGCAACCGATGCGGAACTCTTATCCCTCCAGCAGGCGGTTGAGCAGCAGGAAAACACGCTCAACGCGCAGAAAAACAGCATTATTGAGTCACTCAACCGCCTTTCTGACGCAAAGAGCCAGCTTTCCCGCATGGAGGCAATGACGACCGCGTTGAACCAGCGGCTTAATGCGGTGGCGCAGGAACAGCAGGCAAACGAACAGGAACGCGAGGGGTTACACAATGAACTCGCGCAAGCACGCGGAGAATGGGATGCGCAGCAGGAGCAAAAGAGCGCGTTTCTCAAAGAAAAGGACCGCCTCAACACAGAGTTGAAGCGGGGGCAGGAAGAAAGCCGCGAAGCCCAAAATAAGCTCAACGAGCTTGAGCAAAAGTGCAACACCATGCGTTCGCGCTCCAACGTGCTTGAAGAAATGGCCCGCGCCCATGAAGGATATTACGCGAGTGTTCGCAATGTATTAAAGGACTGTGAGCGGGATGTAACGCTTAGGCGCAGCGTGCTTGGGGTCGTTGCAGAACTTATCACCGTTCCGCAAAAATATGAAACGGCGCTGGAAATGGCGCTCGGTTCGTCGCTCCAGAACATTGTCACCCCCACGCCGGAGGATGCAAAGCGCGTCATTGATCATTTGCGTGCGAGGCAGTACGGGAGGGCGACACTTTTGCCGGTTTCCGCCATGCGCGCCCGCCTTTTGAACGCGGAAGAGCGGGATACGCTTCGAATGCCGGGGTGCATTGGCATTGCGTCCGAGCTTGTGGGCTTTGAGGAAGGCTACCGCAGCGTTGTGGAAAACCTATTGGGCCGTACCGTAATTGTGGAAAACCTCGATGCCGGTATCGCCATCAACAAGCGCGCCAATTCCGCATTCCGCATTGCCACGCTGCAGGGGGATATCATCAACCCCGGCGGTTCCATGACAGGCGGAAGCGTGCAAAAACGTGAGTTCAGCCTTTTAGGGCGTGAACGGGAACTAAAGGAGCTCGAGCGCAGCATCAGTGAAACGGAAGCTGCCATTCAGGCGCAGGCACAAAAGCGAACAAAAGCGGAGCAGGCGGTAGAAGAAATCAAAACATCGCTGCTGCAGGCGGAGACCGCTTTGCACGCGCAGGAGATTGAAATTGCCCGCCACAAGGAAAAGCTGGAGCTCATTGAGCGCGACTTGCGGCAGAACAGCCAAAAAGCCGAGCGGATGGAGCTTGAATGCGCGCAGATCCGCGATAACATTGCAGATATCGAAAAGGAGCGCGGCGGGTTAACTTCCGTTCAAACAGGCATTGAAGCCGGAAGCGCCGCGACACAGGAGGACGTCCAACGCTCCCAAGCGGAGCTCACACGCCTGCGCGCGCGGCATGAAGAAGTCGCCGCCGCCATGACGGAGCGCAAAGTCAGGCGTATGGCGCTTAAGAAGGAAGAGGACGCCGTTCTGCTTGAAAGCAAGCGGCTGGAGCAGGAGCTTCGCGATACACAGCGTATGATTGAAGAGAATAAAGCTTCGCACACAAGGACTTTGGAACAGGAAGCGGCCTTGGCGCAGCAGTTGCAAGCGCTCAATGAAGTCATTGCTCAGGAGCAGGCGGCGGTCGATTTGCGCAAGGAAGAGCAGCACGCCATGGAAGAGGAACGCCTGCGCCGCTCCCAAACGCTTTCGGATACGCGCGCCCGCAAGGATGAACTCAACACGCGCCTAAGGGAAATTGAGGAAAAGCGCCACAAGCAGGAACTGACAAAGAGCCGTACCGAAGTGGAGCTTGACGCCATGATGCAGCGCATTATGGCGGACTATGAACTGACCTATGAGGCCGCGCTTCCGCTCCGTACGGAAGGCGTGGGCATTACAGCGGCGCACGTGCGCATTGATGAGCTGAAAAAAGACATCCGGGCTTTAGGCAGCATCAACGTCAACGCTGTAGAGGACTACGAGATTTTAAACGAGCGCTATACTGCGCTTAACACCCAGTGTGAGGACCTCAACCGCGCGGAGGAGGATCTTAATACCCTGATTGGTGAACTGACACAGACCATGGAAAAACAGTTCCTGCAGCAGTTTACGTTGATCCAGCAGAACTTCACAACGGTATTTGAACAGCTCTTTGGCGGCGGCTATGCGGAACTGCGGCTTTCCGACCCTAAGGATGTATTAAATTGCGAAATTGATATCATCGCCCAGCCGCCGGGCAAAAAGCTGCAGCTGCTGACCTTGCTTTCGGGCGGTGAGCGTGCGCTTACGGCCATTGCGCTGCTGTTTGCAATGCTGAAATTAAAGCCCACGGTATTCTGCATTCTCGATGAAATTGAATCCTCGCTCGATGAAGTGAACGTCACCCGCTTTGCAAACTATTTGCGGGAGTATTCGGATGATACGCAGTTTATCCTGATTACCCACCGCAAAGGCAGCATGGAGGTCTGTAACGCGCTTTACGGCGTCGCCATGGAAGAGAAGGGCGTTTCCAAGGTTGTATCGGCCCGTTTCCAGGAGGCGGGTTAGTCCCAGGTGTAAGGAGAAACGAGTATGGAACAAAAGGTAAGCATATTTGAACGCCTCAAGCAAGGGTTAAGCAAGACAAGAGACAGCTTTCTCGCCTCCGTTTTCTCGGGGCGTGACAGCATCAATGACGAGTTTTATGAGGAACTTGAAGAAGCCCTCATCATGGCGGATGTTGGCGCGGAGCTGACCGACCGCCTGCTCAATGAACTCAAGGCGGTCGTCAAGGAGCAAAAGCTCCATAAGACCGCCGAAGCTCGGGAGGCATTAAAGGGGATACTTGCCGCACATATGCGCACAGAGGAGCCGTTCCTGCCCGATGAAGGCATAAGCGTGCTGCTCATTGTGGGCGTAAATGGCGTAGGCAAGACCACCTCGATTGGGAAGCTTGCTTCATACTACAAACAGCAGGGCAAGAACCCCATGTTGGCCGCTGCCGATACCTTCCGTGCCGCTGCGGCGGAGCAGCTTGGCATTTGGGCGGAGCGCGCCAAGGTGCCTATGGTGCGCCACGGGGAGGGTGCCGACCCTGCCGCCGTGGTGTTTGACGCCATCCATTCGTTCAAAGCGAAAGGGTGCGACCTTTTGATCTGCGATACCGCGGGCAGGCTCCACAACAAAAAGAACCTGATGCATGAATTGGAGAAAATCCGCCGCGTCATTTCAAAAGAACTGCCGGATGCTGAGTGCCGGGTATTGCTTGTTTTGGATGCAACGACCGGGCAGAATGCCATTGCGCAGGCGAAAGCCTTTGGAGAAGCGACAGGGCTGACCGATGTGGTGCTCACAAAGCTTGACGGTACCGCAAAAGGCGGAATGGCCGTGGCTGTGAAGGAGATGCTTGGCCTCCCTGTGCGGTTTGTCGGGGTAGGGGAGCGGATTGAGGATTTGCAGCCCTTTGACGCGGATGCGTTCTGTGCAGCATTATTGGGAGAATAGCTAAAATTCAGGGGGCTTGGGGGGAAGTATGGGACGTACCGTGGTAGCGTATCAATCCAAATATGGAACGACAAAGACATATGCGCAGTGGATTGCCGAAGAAACGGGCGCGGATCTTTTGGAAGCGAAGCATGCAACAATCGATCAGCTGCTTGGGTATGATACCATCGTTTACTGCGGCGGACTCTACGCGGGCGGTATGCTGGGATTTTCCCGCATCCGTAAGAATTTTGACCGGTTGAAAGGCAAACGCATGTTTGTTGCCGCGGTGGGTGCAACGCTCCAGAGGGACAAGGCCCTGGAGGAAGTGAAAAACGTCAATTTCACGCCGGAAATGAAGGAGTGTGTACCTCTGTTTTTGCTCCGCGGCGGGCTCGACTATAAGAAAATGGGCATCGTAGACCGTCTGCTGATGGCGATGCTTGTCAGTTCTATCCGGCGCAAGGATCCGAATACGCTGGATGTCGATTCGAAAGGCATACTTGGCACTTACAAAAAGACGGTCAGCTTCGTGAACCGGAAACAGATCGCGCCTATTGTAGAGGCTATCCGGGCAGAGTGAAATTTGCTACTTACAGAACACGGGGCTGTCCATATGGACAGCCCCGTTCTTTATTCGTCTAAATCCAGATCAAGGTCTTCTTCGCGCCGGTTCTTTGCGCGGCGTCCCTTGGGCGGCGCCTCTTCCACGGGCTGCTCTTCGGGGACATCCTCCTCATCAAAGAGGTCGTCGTCATCGCGGTGGAAGAACCAGCCGCCGCGTTTTCGCTTGGGCTCCGGCTGCGGCGCTTCTTCCTCCTCCTCATCGGGGAGTTCAGGTGCCTGGGGTTCTACGGGCCTCCTGCCGGATTGCGGCGCAGTGGGTGACTGGGGCGCTGTGGGCTGGGGAAATACGGGCGACTGTGCGGGCTCCGCTTCCGCCTGCGCAATGCCAAGCTCAGAGCGGTTCTGGGCCACCATATGGTGGTATTCCATCAGGTAGCGCTGCACGTCCATTAAGATCTCATCGGCATACTGCTTTGCACCGTTGTAAACGATATTGGCGTTGCGCTCTGCATGCTGCTGCAACAGTTCCGCGCGGCGCTGCACTTCCTGCGAGACCTTATCCTCTTCTACACGAGCTTCGAATTCTTCCTCCGCAAGGCGGCGAATTTTCTCAGCTTCGCGCTGCGCCTGCTCTACCAGGTCTACCGCTTCCTGATTGGCGTGGTCCAAGAGAGAATCCGCTTCAATCAGCACACTGTTTGCGCGGCGGATATCCTCGGGTATGGTCACTTTTAAATCCCCAAGAAGATCGTACAGCTCGTCCACGTCCACGATGCGGCGGTTGCCGGAAGAAAATTTCGGGCGTGGCGCACTCTCCAGCACCTGCTCTATCTGGGAAAGTACGGTGAAAATCCGCAAGGATTGCTCGTTTTGTGTGCTCATCGCTTTTTACCTTTCAATGAATATGATAGCGCTCATCGCTTTGTCAGGCATAGGGATAGTTTTTATCGCTTTGTTAACCTGTTTATAATAGTGCTCTTGTTTACTGTGGGCACCAGATTGTCAATGTTGCCGCCCAGCGCGCAAACCTCGCGTATGACGCTGGAACTCAAATATGAATGCTCCGGCTCGGCCATAAAGTATACCGTATCCAAATCCGGGGCCAGCCTGCGGTTCATGGAACTGATTTGAAACTCGTATTCAAAATCCATCACCGCACGAAGGCCGCGTATGATGTGGCACGCGCCGATGTTGTGCGCATAATCCACCAACAGGCCGCTAAAGGAACCTGAGGATACGTTTGTAAGACCCTCCGCTGCAATGGCGGCATCTATAAAGGCCAGGCGCTCCTCAAGCGTGAAAAACGGCCGCTTTCCTGCGTTGACCAATACGGCCACAACGACATGATCCATCAGCGCTGCGGCGCGGCGCAAAATATCCATATGTCCTTCGGTCAGCGGATCAAAGCTGCCGGGATAAACGCCTATCTGCAATCGGGGTCTTCCTTTCTGCCCGTATCGGCTACAAAAAAACTCAGCCCGGTATCGCCGTATTTGCGCGTATCCACACAGGAAAACAATCTTTCCATTGCGGAGGGGGGCTCTTTCCACGCATGCTCTACTACTACCTGCCCGCCTTCGGCTACAAGCGCTTTTGAAAACAGCGCTTCAAGGGCCTGCTGCGCTCCGGCGCGGTAGGGGGGATCCAAGAACACAATGTCAAAGGGCTTACCGTTTGCAAGCCGCTCCAATGTGGAAAGCGCTTCCGACTGGAATACGGCTGCCTTGTCTGAAAATCCAAACGCGTCGATATTTCTGCGGATAATCGCACAGCACTCCCGGCTGTGGTCGTTGAATGCAGCATAGCTTGCCCCACGGGAAAGCGCTTCCAGACCAAGGCTGCCGGAGCCTGCGTAAAGATCCAGCACGCGAGCGCCGGGCAAGGAAAACTGAAGAATTCCATAGAGCGATTCTTTGACGCGGGCCAATGTAGGGCGCGTAGCCTGTCCCTTTGGAGCAGCAATCTCCCTCCCGCGCGCGGAACCTGCGATAATGCGCAAAATGCCCTCCAACAATTCCAAATTTTTCGCCTTTTATTGTACCATAAAACACATGCCGTGCAAAGAATGAATGCCATGTAAACAAAACAGGATGCCCCGATAAGGAGTATCCTGTTCTGTTATCGCGTCTGTTGGAGGACTTGGGTATGACAACTCCGTTAACGGCCGTATCGCTTTGTAATCAAAGCAAGCTTTTCTGCAAACGCTGGGGTACATGCGCCCGGCTTCATGCGCCATTGCCAGTTGCCGCCTACGCGCCCCGGCGTGTTCATGCGGCAGGAGGGAGGCAGTTCCAGATATTCCTGCATTTGCGCAACGAACAAATCCGCTGTCGAACCCATTCCGCCCCGCACAAGCCCCCAGAGCTCGCCTTCCTCTGCGTTGAGGCCAAGGTATGCTTTTGCGTGCGCGCGCTCCAAGGGCGCAATCTCGTTGAGCCAACCGGTCAGCGTCGCATTGTCGTGGGTGCCGAGGTAGCAGACGCAGTTGTTTGGATAGGTATGCGGCAAATAATTGCCCGGTTCCCGCTCGTCAAACGCAAACTGCAGCACCTTCATGCCCGGGTAGCCGGAATGCTGCAACAGCGCCATGACTTCTGGCGTCAAATATCCCAAATCCTCCGCAATAATGGGGAGGGAGGGAAACCGCATCTGCATGGCGTCAATCAGTTTTGTGCCCGGTCCCTTCTTCCAGCAGCCAAACTCCGCGGTAGCGCTGCCGTAAGGGACGCTGTAGTAGCTTGCAAGGCCGCGGAAATGGTCGATACGGATGACGTCAAACATGCGCGCCGCCGCAGCAATCCGGTCCATCCACAGCGCATAGCCGTTCTGCTCCAATGCTTCCCAATCGTAAAGCGGGTTGCCCCAAAGCTGGCCCTGACTGCTGAAGAAATCGGGCGGCACCCCTGCAACTTCGGTGGGCCTTCCGTCCTGATCGAGCAGGAAGCACCCGGGCTGGCTCCAGACCTCCGCAGAATCGTACGCGGCATAAATCGGGAGATCTCCAATCAGGTGCACATCTTTTTCCCGCGTATAGGAGCGAAAGCTGCTCCATTGCCTGAAAAAGAGAAACTGTACAAACGTGTAAAAATCAACTTTATCTTTGAGAAGCTTCGCATACTGCTTAAGCGCTCGGGGCTCACGCCTGCGGATTGGTTCATCCCAATCAATCCATGGGCGCATAGAAAAGTGCTCTTTAAGCGCCATGAATAATGCGTAATCCGGCAACCAGCCTTTGTTTTCCTGACAAAACGCGCCAATCTCCGGCTGCAGGGCGGCAAATCCGTTCGCATAGGCGCAGTATAGGAGCCTAGAGCGGTTTGCATAGATCGCGCCGTAATCAACGCGCTCCTCGTCCTCTCCCCATGAGCAGGCGGCGACCTCCTCATTTGTTAGAAGGCCTTCTGAAATCAACAAGTCAAGGTCAATAAAGTACGGGTTTCCGGCATACATGGAAAACGATTGGTACGGCGAATCGCCGTAGCCGGTATGCCCTACCGGCAGCATCTGCCAGTAGCGCTGTTTGGAATCACATAAAAAGTCCGCAAACTCGTAAGCCGCCTTGCCCAATGTGCCAATGCCGTAAGGGGACGGCAAGGACGAAAGATGCATCAATATTCCGCTGCTGCGTTCCATCCGTTTCACTCCCGCTTATCCTTTTACGGCGCCCGCGATCACGCCCTTGATGATGTGCTTCTGGCAGGTCAGGTAAAACACAACAATAGGGATGATAGAGAGCACCAGCATTGCCATCATAGCGCCCATATCAATGGAACCGTAGCCGCCTTTGAGGTACTGGATGGCAATAGGGATGGTTCTATGATCTGAATCGAGCAGCAGGTAGGGCAGGAGGTAATCGTTCCAGATCCACATGGCGTTGAGTATGGCGACGGTCACCGCGGTGGGTTTTAGCATAGGGAATACAATGTGAAAAAATGTGCGGATGGGCCCGCAGCCGTCGATCATGGCGGCTTCCTCAATATCAACAGGGATGGATTTGACAAACCCGCTGAACATGAATGTGGAAAGCCCCGCCCCAAAACCAAGATAGATGAGGATAATGCCAAACGGGTTGTCAAGATGCAGCATGTTGGCGAATTTGGACATCGTAAACATCACCATTTGGAAGGGGACAATCATAGAGAACACCAGTGCAAAGTAGATGAGTTTTGTGTACGTGCGTTTGACGCGGGTGATGTACCAGCCCGCCATGGCGGTAAAGAGAACGATCACCGCCACTGAGCAGACCGTAATAAACAGAGACCAGCCGAATGCTTGGAAAAAGCCGATCTTTCCAATGCCGCTCAGGTAGTTATCTAGCCCTACAAATGTCTTTCCAATTGGCAGGGAAAAAGGGTCTGTGCTGATGAACAGCTTACCTTTAAAGGAGTTTACAAGAACAATGCAGATAGGCGCTAAAAACAACAGCGAAAGCACTGTAAGAGATGTGATTAGGGCGGGGTTGCTTTTTCTTGCCGCTTTCATTGTTCCACCTCCCTGCGCCGTGTGAGCTGAAGCTGGATAAGCGATATGGCGGCTACCAGCACAAAGAATATGACGGCCTTTGCCTGGCCCACGCCTTCCCAGCCGGCACGGGCATAGAACGTATTGTAAATATCCAGCGCGAGCATGGCCGTCTGTTTGGAAGGCGCGCCCGCGGTCAATGCAAGGTTTTGGTCAAACAGCTTAAACGAGTTTGTTACCGTAAGGAACGTGCAGATGGTAATTGCGGGCATTACCATGGGGATGGTCACGTTTTTTAATACCGCCCATTTGCCCGCGCCGTCCACTTTTGCTGCGTCAACAAGGTCTGTCGGGATGCTTTGCAGTCCCGCAATATAAATGATCATCATATAGCCGATCAATTGCCAGTTCATCAACAGCACAAGCCCCCAAAATCCGTATTCCGGCTTGTAGGTCAGCGTCACGCCGAACTGGTAGAGGATGCCGTTTAGGAGCACCTGCCAGATGTAGCCAAGCACGATACCGCCGATGAGGTTTGGCATAAAGAACACGGTACGGAATGTGTTTGTGCCCTTAAATCCCTTGGTTAACAGGGAAGCAAGACCGAACGCGAGCACATTGATGCTGATGACACTCACCACCGCAAACTTTGCGGTGAAGCCGAGCGCATTTAAAAATTCCTGGTTGCTGGTAAAGGCTTTGATGTAATTTTCAATTCCGATCCATTTGGCGTTGGTGACTGTCGTAAATTCCGTAAACGAAAGATAAAGTCCCATCAAAAACGGGATGACAAACGCGATGACAAACGCGATGATCGTAGGCAGGAGAAAAAAAGCAACGTGTTTTCGAAGCGACCGTTCCAAAGATCGCACCTCCTTATTTGGAGTGTACTGCCTCACGCAGGGTGCGGAGCTTCCTCAGAGAGTGCCGTAACCAGGGGGTGGGGGTGCGGAGCGCGCCCGCAATTAAATAAAACAAAATTTATCGTCGCTGCCGAAGGCGGCGATACCTTGCTAAAAGACAAATATATGCATTTATGACACGCTGGGAGGCTGGAGGCAGAGCCTCCAACCTCCCCTTTTTGGCTGCTTGTGCATGCACATATCACGCAGAGCAGCACTTATATTAGGATGCCGCGCGTTCGGACGCCCAGGAGTCGATGACGATTTGGGTCACTTCCGCCCAGGTCTTGTTGCCCTGTGCATACTCAAGCAGCGCATCGCCAAAGTAGTTCTTGAACTCCTCAGACGGGAAAGCCGCAAATGTCCACGCGACGGAGGTCACACCGTCCTTTTCCATCCAGGCGAGCACTTCGCGGGCAAGGGGATCGGTGGGTTTCTCATCGTCTTCAAACGTGTTGAACGGGGCGATGAAGCCGAGCTTATCC
>JAEXTB010000239.1 GCA_023453725.1 Bacillota bacterium
TTCGGCGCGGATGTGCAGAGCAATACCAACAAGGACATCGGCGCGATCCTTCGGGATATCCTGCCCGAGGACTTGTTGAAATACGGCCTCATCCCGGAGTTTGTGGGCCGTATGCCGGTCATCGTCACGCTGCACCAGCTTGATGAAGCCGCGCTCCTTTCCATACTCACGGAGCCCAAGAACGCGCTTGCCAAGCAGTATAAGCGACTGTTTGAAATGGATGGTGTGGAGTTGCACTTTGACGAGGCTGCGCTCAAAGCCGTTGCCCAGAAAGCGATCGACCGGAAAACCGGCGCGCGCGGGCTAAGGGCGATACTTGAGGAAGCCATGATGGACATCATGTATGACATCCCTTCAAGGAGCGATGTCGTGAGCTGCACCATCACCAAGGAAACCATTGACCGTACCCAGCCGCCGCTTTTAAAGCTGCGCGAGGAGAAGCGTCTTAAATCCGGAGATAGTGCATAACAAAACCAAGCAAAAAGGCGGGAGGTTCCCGCCTTTTTCTTTGTGTTGCTGCCGTTCAATGTAAAACGCGAGCACCTACCTGCTGCTACGGCGCGTGCAATCAGCGTATGGAACGGCCGCTTTTCACACACACTAGCGGCGAGGTGAGAAATATGGAACAACGTTATTCCGATATGCACGCGCTGCTCAAAAGCGACGCGCAGGCGTGGAAGTATTTTAACATGCTTCCCGACTATGTGCGGGATCAAATCAGTACCCGCGCATCCAATGTAAAGACATTCTCCAGTCTCCAGGCATATGCGGAGAATTTGCTTGAAGGGGATCATTGATGCCTTCTGCCCATACCCAGCGGGAAGGACGTTCGCTTGCGGTTCGTGTTGTGGGCATTAAAGCGCGTATGCAGCGCCAGCCCGGCAGCATGCCACAGCGAAGGCTCTATCGTACGCGTTTTCCTGCCGATCCGTTATTTAAAGTTTAGCTCACTAATCGAAAGCCGGTTGTTCCGGCTTTTTTTCATTTGCTTCAGTAATTAATTCGATATTGAGAAAATAATATTAATATTATTGATATTATTATTGATATTTTTAAACAAGTAGCATATAATGATGATGTAAAAAAGGAGGAACGACATGAGCTATCAACCACCCACCAAATGCCCGGTCTGCCAGGCGCCGCTGCGCATCACACGGCTTGCCTGCCCGTCCTGTAAGACAGAGCTGTCGGGCAGCTTTGTACCCTGTAAATACTGCGCGCTGGATGATAAGCAGCAGGTATTCATGGAAACGTTCCTTAGATCGCGCGGGAATATCAAGGATGTGGAACGCACGCTGGGCATTTCGTACCCAACCGTCAAAGGGCTGCTGGATGATCTGCTGCGTACGCTTTATCCGGATATGGCCACGCAAAAAGAAGAAACGCTCCGCGTTTCTGATGTGTTGGACCGATTGGAGAAAAAAGAAATCACTGCCCAGGAGGCAGCAAAATTATTGGCACAATTGAAAGGAGAACAGTAACATGGAAGCAACAGACCGGGCGCGTATTTTAAACCTGCTCAAAGAGGGCCATATTTCGGTGGAGGAAGCTGATGAACTGCTGCGTGCACTCGAACAGCCGGCAGCCCCGCTTGCGGCGCCTGTGCCGCTCAAGGATGCGCGCGGGCGTAAAGCCAAAAAACTGCGCGTAGAGGTGGATGCGGGGGAGAACAACCAAAAAGCAAAGGTGAACGTCAACGTTCCCATCTCCATCATTAAGACAATCGGGCCTATTATTGCAAAGAACATGCCCAAGGAAGCACAGCAGGAATTGGATAAGGCGGGCGTAGACCTTGTGGCGATCATGGATAGCATTGAAACGCTCATTGAAAGCGGAATGGAAGAGGATATCGTCAATGTGGACATTGGCGAAGGAGATGAGATGTCCAAGGTACGCGTCTATGTCGAATAGGCCGGTATTCTTCCTGTATACGCGGGTACGGGTAAGAGAAAAGGCGAAGTTCCATTTTGCGTTCGTACTGCCGTTTTTCATCCTGTTTGCCTTTGTGGATGTGCTGGACGATATTGGGCAGCTGGTAAAGCTGTTTTCGCCCCGCGCAAACATCCACATGGCAAAAGAGGGGGAACGTTCCGCTGCGGCATGGATTGCCAGCGTCACAGGAAGCATATTGGATCTGCTTTGGGAGCTTGCCATGAAGACCGGCCCGCTTGATCTTGTAGATGTGGATGTAAAGGATAAGGACGAGTCCGTGCTTGTAAAAGTGCTCACGCGCTAGGGGAGAAAGACCATGAAATTACTGATTAAGCTGATGATCTGCTTTATTGCACTGGTCATCACCGCATATGCCTTTGAGTCCCATGTCATCGCGGAAGGCGGCGTATGGACGTTTGTTGCCGCAGCTGTTATCCTGTGGCTACTCAATCTTATTGTTAAACCGCTTCTACAGGCGCTGTGCCTGCCCATTACGCTGATCACGGTGGGATTGTTCTTCTTTGTGGTAAACGCGTGGATGGTGGGCCTGACGGACGCCATACTGCCCGGCCTCTCCATAGAAGGATTTTGGATCAGGCTGTTCACAGCGTTTCTGATTTCCGTTGGGAACGCGCTGCTGTTATCCGCTCGAAGGGCGCGCACGTAGGGCGAAGACAATCAGGCGCAAAGAGGCTTTTACATGCTTGAGCAAATACAGAAGAAAAAAGCGCGGCTGCTTGCATAACAAGGCGTCGCGCTTTTTCTTTTTGGGCGGAATGCATACGTGAGGGCTGCGGTTGAATGCCATTGGTCATCGGCATCGGCGGAGGAAAAAAGATCAGCGCCAATATTTCCGTTAGGCGGTAGGTGAGCTTTGTCTAAGAGATATTAGTGCGCTCCATGCATGCGTTTGGCTGTCTCATACATCAGAAGCCCTGCCGCCATGGAAGCGTTTAAAGACTCCGCCCGCCCATACATAGGCAGCTTTACCAGTTCACACAGTGCGGCGACTTCATTGGAGACGCCGTTCCCTTCATTACCAATCACAATAACGCAGTTCTCATCGGGAGAGGGAAGCTCCGCGTTACCGTTGAGATGCCCGCAGATAAGCGTATACCCGCCTTGCTTTAATGTTTGAAGCGCCTCGAAAAGATCGCCTTTCCAAAGCGGGATGTGGTAAGTGGAGCCCATGGCGGCGCGGAGTGTCTTGGGGGCATAGGGGTCGGCGCAGCCGTTGGAAAGCAGCAGGGCGGAAGCACCCATTGCATCTGCTGTCCTAAGTATGGTGCCAAGGTTGCCCGGGTCCTGCAGGGTATCCAAAGCTACAAGCATGCCGGAAGGGAAGCCTTGCATAAATGGCGGCGTCTCTACTGTAGCGCAGACCCGTTGCGGCGTTGATGTATCGCATATGGCCTCAAGCACCGGGCGGGTGACGGTATAGAGTGTGGCTCCGCGTTCGGCAAGTATGGCGCGTTCTGCCTCAAATTCCTGTTCCGTGCCGTCTTCAAAGAAAACTTCCCGGACAGCCATGTCGGAAGAAATCGCTTCCTGCAACAGTTTGCGCCCTTCAATGAGATGCAGAGAAAGCGATTGCCTGTTCTTAGACAAGGCAAGGCTTTTTGCAC
Source organism: Bacillota bacterium (assembly GCA_023453725.1). Classification (GTDB taxonomy): domain Bacteria; phylum Bacillota; class Clostridia; order Christensenellales; family CAG-138; genus JAEYLA01. Next base: position 3,558 of record JAEXTB010000239.1, read on the forward strand.
GCTTTACTGTTTCATTGCTTCGGCTTTCAATACGCACGGGATTTCCTCCTTTAAGAACACAGGTATAAAAAAAGTGGCATCCTGCGCTTAACACGGATGCCACTCACTTGCTTTTGGGCTTACGCGCGCGCCTGGTTGGCGACGTCTACGAGCTCCTTGAATGCCTTCATGTCGCTGATGGCGAGATCGGCAAGCACCTTGCGGTTGACTTCCACGCCTGCGAGCTTGAGGCCGTTGATCATACGGCTGTAGGTGGTTCCGTTGATACGCGCACCGGCGTTGATACGGGCAATCCACAGCTTGCGGTATTCGCGCTTCTTGAGCTTGCGGCCGACATACGCATAGGAGAGGGATTTCATCACCTGCTGGGATGCGCTTCTGTACTGCTTGCTCTTTGCGCCAAAGTAGCCCTTTGCGAGCTTTAAGACCTTGCGGCGCTTTTTAACGGCATTAACTGCCCTTTTGATTCTGGCCATATTCTAAATCCTCCCTTATTTATACGGAATCAGCTCGCGCACTTTCTTCTCTTCACAGGCGGCAATGTAGCCGGTCTGCCTGAGTCCGCGCAAACGCTTGGTGGATTTCTTGGTCAGAATGTGGCTTTTGTACGCTTTGCCGCGCTTTACTCTGCCGGACTTCGTCAGGCTGAAGCGCTTTGCCGCACCCCTATGGGTTTTGATCTTTGGCATGGGGTAGTTCCTCCTAAATAAAAATGTGTGGCGGTTGTGTATCCTTACGCGTTAAGCGGATAACTGCTGTGCCTAGCGGGGGCTGAGTATCATGTGCATGTTGCGGCCTTCCTGCTTGGCGGGGCGGTCGATAACGCCCGCTTCTTTTACCAGTTCAAAGAAGGTTTTCATGACCTCAAGGCCGATTTCCCCATGGGTGGCCTGCCTGCCGCGGAAGCGGATGGAGACCTTTACCTTGTCGCCATTCTGCAGAAATTTGATGCAGTTTTTGGCCTTGACCTCCATATCACGCAGATCGATGGTCGCGGAGAGGCGCACTTCCTTAAGTTCGACGACCTTTTGGTTTTTGCGCTGTTCCTTTTCGCGCTTCGTGAGATCAAAGCGATATTTGCCGTAATCCATGAGCTTGCAGACAGGCGGTGTCGCCTGCGGCGCGATTTTCACAAGATCCAGCCCGCGCTCTTCCGCCAAGGCCTGCGCGACGTTGTTGGCCACGATGCCCATCTGTTCGCCGTTTTCATCGACCAGGCGCACCTCGCGGTCACGAATCTCCTCGTTGATCATCAGATCCTGATTGCTGATAGTAAGACACCTCCATGTTTCTGATTGTTATTGATGTTTCGTTCGGCCCACAAAAAAAGCGGGTGCAACGCACCCACCTATACACTCGAATGTTTCGAATTGTAAGAACCATGCCTGGTACAAAACCGGCAGGTGAGAAGCGGGCGCTTCTGCTTGAACAATAGAATTATATAGAAGAAATCATCCGATGTCAAGAGAAAACTTGATTTTGTGAACGCTATGGAGAAGTTGGATAATGAAACATACCATTCCTTTTGCCCCTGACAGCTATGTCCATAATTTTGTCCCCGATAGAGAATCTCTTTCCCACTTTTTCAGCACTGCGAGTTGCTCTGGTGTGTGAAAATAGTGTTCGCCGTCTTCCATAACAGCCAGCTCAAAGTCAAAGCGCGAAACAAAAGCATCTATTACGCTGCGTTCGGTCAGGTTGTCCCGCCCTGCATATAGGATTTTTGTCGGTACTGTCCAGCGGGTAACTGCGTGTTTTTGCACCCAATTCAGATATTCCCACGATAGTGTGTGACCAAAGTCGGTTGAAACTACGCGATCCTTTTGCAGGCGTTCTTTCGTTACGCCTGCCCATTGCATCATGTTTTGGATCAGCCGTTCCATGTCAAGAATAGGCGAGACGAACAAAGCCTGTACAAGCGGCTTATCGGCAAAAGCCAACATTCCGAACCATGCGCCGATACTGTTGGCTTGCAATGCGATACAGGTATATTTGGATTTCATATAATCAAAGACCTGAAGCAGCTCCGGTACAACTGCCCACGGAACAAAGTTTTCCATATCGCTGCGTTCCCCATGGCCGGGAAGATCAATGCCTAGCACCTGCCAGCCAGCAGGACAGGCTATTTCAGCAAGAATCTCGACTTCTTCCTTGTTTCCGCCCTGCCCATGAAGAAATAGGTAAACATTTGCGGATGCCTCGCCGAACAGTATTGCCGGTATATGATTGATTTTAAAGTGCTGATGTTTCATAATTTTCTTCTTTCCAGTGCGGAGAATATAAGAGCCCTGTAGGATTTGGGTTCATTCGCCTGCAGGCGTTTAACACGCTCCGGTAAATTGCAACGTTCTAAGCTCTTTTCAAAGTGGTGCCGTAAAAAGCAGAATTCTGTTGAATGACTGTAAGCTCCCCTAAATCGATCATAACTTTGATGCGTTGCGCAATTAGCCAATCGCCAATGCCAAGCTGATTTCTGCCAAGCACAAGGCCGATTAACTGCGCAACTTTGAATGTTCCGTCAGGAACTTCTTTCCGGATAAAACGATCATAGAAATCGATCTCTACGCCGTGCAGTTTTCCATTGAGCATAATCCTCAGGGGGGCATTCTCCTGTTTGAATGTTTCCCATTCCTTAATCATTGACTGTTGTACCGAATCTGGTATTTCATATTCCAACGGCAAGTAATGCGCAAACTCTCCGGGGCTGATTTCGTTCCAGGAAACCGCGGACTTTGCTCCTTGCTCTCCGAGCTGCATAAAGCCGGGCAGCCTGACGGTCGAAATACGGCACTCGCAGTTTTTGAGCTGATAAACGGTATCATAGAAGCCGCACAGGGAATAAGGCGCGTTGCTGTACCAAATGCGGACGGGCTCACCGTTGCTAGCCCGCATCATCAATTTGTTTAAATCGGAAGCACAGCCATCCCAGTAGCGGTTGATGCTGTCTTCCATGTCCGGCAGCTCGCCCCACGGATCTGCACTTAACATCCGGGTAATCAGTCCTTTGCGTGAAGCGTCCGTCACAGGCGATGCAATGTCGCCGATATCAAGCGCAAATGATAAACCACCTACATCCTCCAGCCGTCCCCCCAATGGCTTCCCGTATCTCAAATCCTGCTCTAATTTGCGCTTCGCCTCAAAGAGAGCCGCATCATACTCCTCCTGCGCAGGTTGTCCGAATTCCGAACCAATCATGCCAATAGCGCTTGCGCCGCTTAAGTTGTTTGTGAAACGCTGCCCGCACCGCATTGCGCCTTTTTCACTATCACGAAAAACGACATCGATCATCGTGCGTTCCTCTCCTGCCTGCCCAATTACTGTTTATATGCTAATAATATCCTTATCAAGAATATCATCAAAGGAGAAAAAGTAAAAGGACATAAACCGCGTAGGTTTAAGTCCTTTCGTTGCATTGCGAAGTTTTCTATTATGACTGCTTTGCACCGCAAGAAGCGCAGAAGCGCGCGTCTGCGGGAAGCCTCGCGCCACAGCTCATGCAGAACTTCTGGCCCGCTGCAGGCTGTTGCTGCTGCGGCTGTGCCTGCTGGGGCTGCTGTTGGGAAAACATCTGGTTTGCCATCTGGAAGCCTGCTGCCATACCGGCTGCTGAACCCATGGCGGACCCCGCGGCACTGTCCCCGCCGTTTTGCATGGCGTCCATCATGGCGATGCGCTGGTATTTGTCCACATCGCCGACCATCGCGTAAGACGCATTCTGGTTGATTTTTTTCTGTACTTCCTCCGGGTAGTTGACGTTTGCGATTGTGAAGTTGGTAATGGAAAAGCCGGATTTGCGCAATTCCATGTCCAGATCCTCTCCAATACCCGCGCCGATTTCGCGCGCATTGGCCTGGAGGTTGAACATGTCCTTACCCTCTTTTAAAATCCAGCGCATCAGCAGCTGGTCCACTTCCGCCATCACGCGCTCGCGGATATCGTCCACAGTGAACTCCCGCTTGACGCCCGCGATGTTGTCCATCAGCGCTACATAGTCCACTACTTTCATCTGGAAGGTCCCAAACGCGCGTAAGGGCATGCCGCCAGGCATTCCTACAGCGGGTATCAGCACACTTGATTTTGTGCCCCATTTAATGGTGAACTCCTTGGTGTTGACAAACAACACCTCGGCCCGCAACCCGCTGTTGAAGCCGAACTTAAAGCCCTTGAGCGTGCTTAAAAACGGGATAATGTCGCTTTCTATCTCGTAATTGCCTTCGTCGGTGAATATACCTTCAATACGCCCGTTGTAGAGGAATATGGCGTCCTGACCGGGGCGGATGACAAGGCGG
>JAEXTB010000334.1 GCA_023453725.1 Bacillota bacterium
CTCGTACCCTGCCGCAATCTCCCGGTAGGCGGCAAGGCCGTCTTCCCCGCCATAGAGCGCAAGCTCCGGCTCAAAAGAAACCTCACGCTGGAGGGCGCGCATATCGCTTGCCGTTAGATACGGCGGGTTTGATACGATCAGATCAAACTGTCCATGAACAGGCGCAAAAAAGCTACCCGTAAGCGTTAAAACGAATACGCCGTTCTTCTTGGCGTTTTGCCGGGTCAATGCAACGCAATCCGGTGAAAGATCGGAACACGTGACCGTAACGCCGCCCAATTTCGCCATTGTGACGCCAATACAGCCTGTGCCGCAGCAAAGGTCAAGCGCGGTTTGGTACCCGCGCGCTTTTGCAAGCCTGAGCGCATGCTCGCACAATGTCTCCGTATCCTGCCTGGGGATGAGCGCGCTGGGCTTCACCAGGAACGGTAAGCCCATAAACCCCCATTCGCCAAGTAAATACTGCAGCGGCTCTCCGCTTTTGCGGCGCTGCAGCAGCGCATCCAATTGAAACAATTGATCCTGTGTAAGCAGGTCTTCCCGCTTTAAAAACAGATCGCCGGGCTCGCACTTTAAAATGTGGGCCACAAGCAGCTTCGCCTGCTGCGCGCTTTCCTCTCCCGCAACCGTCAGCAGTTCCTGCTGTATGCGCAGGCGTGATTGTGCAACGGAACTCATACCGCTTCGGCTTCCCCCAACGCGCGGGTTACCGTCTCTGATTTTGGCTCTTCTTCCGAATTTGGCGCATGTTCTGCGGCGATCTGCTCCTCCGTTTCCGGTTGAGCATTGGCCTCAACAGCTTCTGCTTCCTCAGCAGCTTCTTCAGCCTGCTTCTTGGCTTGGTAGGAGGCGGGATCTAACGCGATTTTAAACGCGGTAATCGCCACTTCGAGCATGCCTTCGTCCGGCTCTACCGTGGTAATGTGCTGGAGCGCCATGCCCGGGGCACGTACAATGCGGGCAAGCAGGCTTTCCGATTTTCCGCCAAAGCGCAGCACCTCATAGGAGATGCCCGCGACAACGGGCAGGAACAGAATACGGGAAAATAGCCTGAGCCAGAAATTTGCATTAAAGCCTACCAAAGCAAAGAACAAAATACTGATTGCCATGACAAGGAACAGGTAATTCGTGCCGCAGCGCGGATGCAGGCGGGAATATTGCATGGCGTTTTCCGGCGTTAACTCCGCGCCGTGCTCATAGCAGGCGATTGTTTTATGCTCTGCACCATGGTACATGAACAAGCGCTTCGTTTCCTTCATCCTGCTGATGGCAAACAAGTACCCTAAAAAGATCAAAAGCCGCACAACGCCTTCGGTGATGCTCTTCCAGATAGTAGCGCCCTGATAGCCACGCAACACAAGCCCGCTCAAAAACGTGGGCAGCATAAAGAACAGGCCCACCGAGAGCAGTATGGCAAGCACCACCGCAATATCCACTACAATTTTGTCTACCGGCCTGCCGGTGACCTTAGAAAGCCATTTTTCAAATTTTGAGGGCTCTTCGTCAATCTCTTCGCCATAAAGCTCCGCTGAGCGGGTGATGGTACGCATGCCGGTGGTTAGCGAGTCTACAAATGTGACAACACCGCGCACAATCGGCCAGCCCAGGAATGTGCCCTTCTTTGCTTTGTTTTCCTGGGGCGTATATTCGGTAGCGATGCTTCCGTCTCCCCGGCGTACCGCAAGCGCGATGCCGGTAGGCGCCTTCATCATGACGCCTTCCATCACCGCCTGTCCGCCGATACTGCAGACTTTCGCTTCTTCGTTTTGTTTTTTCATGCTGTTCTCCTGTCTCGTCCGCCAAGCGTCCTGCGGACGATCAGCGGGCAATGCCGCATATTTGCGCGGCACGCTTATCTTTTAATTATAACACAGGAGCGCCGTCTCTGTCACCGCGCGGCGTTGTTACTACGCCAAAAAGCCTTCCTCATCGGAAGGCTCCATAGCACAGTGTACCTGCAGCCAAGCTGCGGGTTCTTACATTCCGTAACGCTTCTTGAAACGGTCTACACGGCCGCCGCTGTCTACCAGCTTCTGCCTGCCGGTATAGAAGGGGTGGCACTTGGAACAAATTTCCACCTTGAGCTCGCCCTTTACGGAGCCTGTCGTGAACGTTTCGCCACAAGCGCAACGGACGACGGATTCGCCATAACCGGGATGTATATCCTTCTTCATTGTAATTCACCCTTTCCGGATCAACCTTTTGTAACCGATTGTATCTACAGCGGCGCTTAAGCGGTCACGCCGCAGAATGCGTCAGCCTAAGTATTATATAACAGCGCCGCTGGAAAAAGCAATGGGTTTTGTTTGAAAATCATAGGAATTTCGCTTCAAAATGAAATTCGCATCTCCGGTAGCAGCCCACGCCTCGTAGCCTGATTCATTTCGCTTCGCTCTCAAATAAAAGCACCGGCTTTTAATTTGAGAATAGTATTATCGAAAAAAATGCGGGGCGGCGGCTTTCCGCCGTACCCCGCACCGGTTTTTCATCAACGTTACTTGCCAAAGCGGGAGGAAGTGGTGTAGCCATCCTTTTCGTAAATGCTCAGCCATTCCTTGAGGCGGCCTAAGAAATCCTCGTTGGTGCGGGTTTTCTCAAGCATGTTAATAAACTGCTCCGTCACATCCGCCGGGTTGCCGCCGGAAAGTACGCGGCGCATGGTAAACACGCCTTCAAGTTCCGCCTTAGAGAGCAGCAATTCCTCACGGCGCGTACCGGACTTGTAAATGTCGATGGCCGGGAAAATGCGCTTTTCGGACAGCTTGCGGTCCAGATGGATTTCCATGTTGCCCGTGCCCTTGAACTCTTCAAATATGATATCGTCCATACGGCTTCCGGTTTCCACAAGCGCCGTTGCGATGACGGTGAGGCTGCCGCCGTTTTCAATGTTTCTTGCGGCGCCGAAAAAGCGCTTGGGCTTGTGCAGCGCACCGGGGTCAAGACCGCCGGAAAGTGTCCTGCCAGTGGGCGGGATCGAAAGGTTGTAGGCACGCGCAAGGCGGGTAAGGCTATCCATGAGTATAATGACGTCCTTTCCCATTTCCACAAGGCGCATGGCGCGTTCCAGTACCATTTCCGCCACGCGGGTGTGGTGTTCGGGCAGCTCGTCAAACGTGGAAAACAGCACCTCGCCCCGGATGCTTCTTTGCATATCCGTTACTTCCTCCGGGCGCTCGTCGATGAGCAGCACCATCAGATGCGCATCGGGATGGTTCTTTGCAATGCCGTTTGCGATGTTCTTTAACAACGTAGTCTTACCGGCCTTGGGCTGCGCCACGATCATGCCGCGCTGTCCTTTGCCGATGGGGGCAATGAGATCGATCAGGCGGATGGCAAGATTGTTCTGCCCTGGATATTCAAGTGTGAGCCGCTCATCCGGATATACGGGCACGAGCTCCTCAAAGGGCCTCCTGGGGCCCATTTCCTCGGGCGTGACGCCGTTGATGGCGGTAATATACAGGAGCGCCAAAAACCGCTCGCCCTCTTTGGAGGGCCGGGTTTTTCCGGTAACCATGTCGCCGGTTTTTAAAGAAAAGCGCCGAATCTGCGCGATGGACACATAGACGTCCCGGTTGCCGGGAAGGTAATTGTCCGAGCGCAGGAAGCCGTAGCCATCCGGCAGGACTTCCAATACGCCTTCCGCATCTCCGCAATCGCCGCCCTGCAAAAGCTCCGGCACGGCAGGGTTGCTAGTGCCGTATTCCTTGTTGTAATACCCGTCCTGGCGGCGGAACCCTGCGGCCTCGCCCGCATCCTGTTCCGGCGCGTAGGGCTGCTGGGGCTGCTGAAAACCTGCAGGCTGCTGGGGCTGTTGATAGCCCGCAGGCTGTTGGGGCTGCTGATAACCCGTAGGCTGCGTGTAACCGCCGGTGGGCTGGTAGCCGGGCTGTTGCTGATAGCCTGTGGGCTGCTGCTGATAGGCAGGCTGCTGGTACGCAGGCTGCTGCTGGTAACTGGGCTGCTGATAAGAAGCTCCCTGCTGCTGCTGATAATTGCTGCCGTAAGGCCGGCGCTGCTGGTAATTGTTCTGCTGCTGATAACCGCCGTAGGTGCGGCGCGGCTGATAGGCGGTATCGCTCTGCTGCTGATAACCGCCGCTATACGTACGGCGCGGCTGATAGGAAGCGTCGGCAGGTGTCTTTGCCTGGTAGCCGGGAGCGACATAGGCCGGCTTTTGAAACTGTTCCGACTCGCGAGCGGGAGGTGTGAATGTGGCCGGCTGGGGGGCGGCCTCTGCGGGCTCTTCTGAAACTGCTGGCTGTACCGCGGTGCTCTTAGTGCGGCGTACAGGCGCCGGAGGCGGCTGTGGCTCCTCTGTGTTTAACATCAGAGGCTCGTCTTCGTCCGGCTTCTGCGTAGAAAGTTCCGGCGGCTCTTCCTCCTGAACACCCGGCTCGCCGCCGAGCAGCATGTCTATTAATTCATTTTTGCGATATTTCGTTATAGACTTTACCCCGGCAAGCCTTGCGAGTTCTCTTAAATCCGCAAGGCTCTTTGCTTGTAGAGCTTCCTTATTCAACTCCACCTCTCCTTTCATAGACGTACAAAAAATAATTATATAACCTGTGGCGCAGCGGCAAAAACACACTGCGCACAGATGATAACCCTGTGCTTGGGGGAAACGCATGTGCTTTTTTACATGGACGATCGATGCTGATGCAATATAGGATACCCGAAAACTGGCCTGCTTAAACCAAGCCTACACGGTTTTAGGCAACACATTTGGTTTATTGCCCTATGGGAAATTGCCAAAAAGATCAGCCCGGAAGAGATAACTCCAGTTGTAATTATCATAGAGTATGCGTATGGTATTGTCAATAGCACTTACGGATGGGCCATTTTAAGAAACAGCCGTTTTGTGATGGTTTTAAACATTCGTCACAAAGAATTTACACATTCACCGTATAAAGGCAATCACCCCGGCATAGCATGCTATGAAAGGGCTTAATAAAGCCATAACCAAAGGAGGAAAGGCATATGCCCGATTACCGGGAGCTGGACAGCGGAAAATCCCGCACGCGGACTCATAACGTACACATCGACAACCGGAGCCGCACAACCATAACGGGCGTAAGCGATGTGGAAAGCTTTAACGAGCAGGAAATCATACTTGAAACCGAAGCGGGCGGGCTCAGGATAGAAGGGGAAGGGCTGCATCTTTCCAAGCTGAATCTCGACGATGGTCAGGTGGTGATTGAGGGCGAAGTGCTCTCGCTTGAATACGAGCCCGCCACGCCGGAACGCCGCGGCGGCCTGTTCTCTCGCATGTTCCGATGAACAACACGCTGCTCCAGCCCGCAGCATTTCTCACACTGCTTTATGGCGGCATTGCTGCGGGTATTGTATATGACGGGTTTCGTCTGATCCGCCGCATATTCCGCGGGCGCTTCATGTGCACGCTGTGCGACGGGCTGTTTGCTTTATGCGCAACCGCGCTCCTTGCCGTCAGCCTGCTATACGCGACGGGAGGAGAGGTGCGCATTTATTTGCTCGCCGCCTTTTTTTCGGGGTTTTTCTTGGAACAGTGGAGCCTAAGTTATCTGTTTTTCCGCCTGTTTCACTCTATACTTGCGCGACGCTGAATGGTATAATAGCAATACGCCTCTTGGAAACAATTACATGTTCCGGACAAAAGAGCGGCGGATATTTTTCGTCCGGGCAAATCATGCTAAACTCAAACGAAATTGTGACGATATACAAAAGCAAGGGTGAGCGCTATGAAGAAAGCAAAACGCAGTGCATTGTTGCGGCCGCAGCATATCCTGCTGGGGTGCTGTTTGGTGTTGCTTGCTTTGGTTGGCGTATATTTCTCACAAAGCGCCAAGCTTTCGGAAATAGAAAGCGAAAAGCAGCAGCTCAACGAGAACTACGCCTCCATGCTGCTCGAGGAACAACGTTTGAACGGCATGCTGGGGTATGTGCAGACCGATGCGTATATGATGCAGTACGCGCGTGAAAAGCTGGGCTATGTAAGCCCCAACGATTTTAAATTTTACAGGGAAACGCCATAAGGAATGAACAATACCTGGTTTGCCGTTATCGATATCGGCAGCAATTCTATACGGTATTTTTGCGCCGCCGTCACGCCGCAGGGTGTGGCGGCTTTTGCACCCAAGCGCTTGATTACCACGCGGCTGGCGGAAGGCATTTTAAAAAGCGGAGCGCTGCAAGACGCTGCTATGGCGCGCTCGGTTTTCGCCATTGAGCAGTTCCTGGCCCTAGCGGCGGAACAAGGAGCCGAGATGGTGTATGCATACGCCACCAGCGCGGTACGGGATGCAAAGAACCGCACCGCGTTTTTGGAACTGGTAAAGATGCGCTGCAACATTCAAATAGATGTCCTCTCCGGCGAAGAAGAAGCGCACTTTGCCTATCTTGGCGCAACCGGAGGCAGCGGCGGCTTAATTGACATTGGCGGCGGTAGCGCCCAGGTGATTACCCCGCTAGTAGCATACAGCTTCCCCATTGGCTGTGTAAGGGCCAAAGAGCTTTGCGCCAATCAAGGACAGGGCAAAATTCCGCAAATCATTCATACCTGGCTCGATCAAACGATACAGAATACACTGGGCAATGTGGCCGAGACACGCTGGACAGGCGTCGGCGGCACCATTACAACGCTTGGCGCCCTTCAGGCCGAGCTTACCGCCTATGACAGCCTGCGAGTCAACCGGGAAGTTCTCACGCAGGAGAGCGTACGCGCGCTTTATCAAACCCTGCTGGGCATGGGCGAAGCAAGAAAGGAACATCCCCTGCTTTTTGAGCGGCACGATATCATACTCTTTGGCGCATTGATCCTGCTTGGATTGATGGAACATCTGAACATCCATACGCTCAACATAAGCGATGCGGACGGAATGGAAGGGTATTTGATGGGCCGCGCAGGGCGTTGAGTTGTTTTTACTAAAGAGGGACAATTTATGCTGAATGTACTTTATGTTGGCTTGGGCGGGTTTCTTGGCTGTACGCTGCGTTACGGCGCAAACCTCCTTGCACCTAAGCTTTTGGGCGGGCAGTTTCCATACGCGACGCTGTTTGTCAATGCCATCGGCGCGTTTTTGATCGGCCTTATCATGACGCTTGGGGAACCACGCGTTTCCGCTGAACTGCGGCTGTTTCTTGTGACAGGACTCTTAGGCGGGTTCACCACGTTTTCCGCGTTCAGCTTTGAAACAATCAGCCTGTTTTCTGCGGGAAACTATGTTGCCGGTCTATTAAACGTGCTTTTAAACGTATGCCTGAGCCTTGGCGGCGCGGCATTGGGATGCGCCGCAGCACGGCTGCTCCTTCGGGTTTGAACCCTTCACAAAAACAGCCTCATACATCGTTAAGAAAGAAGCGCGGAATGATATTCCGCGCTTCTCTGGGCTTAGGACGCTTTGCGTTGTTTAAACCTTTTTCACCACCGGGATGTAGATGTCAATCTGCTTCCCAGCTTCCCCCATGCACCGTTCATCATAGAGTTCATAATCCGCGCAGCCGGGCGCATACTCATACCCCGAGGTGGGAAACCACTGTTCATAGATGAACCCCCAGGTCCCTTGAATGGCCGCAACAAACCCTTCCTGTTCCGAAGGCGGGGTGGTAAATACCGCATAGGTTGCGGCCGGTACAAGCGCTTTGTGGAATTGCTCCGGTACGGCGGCGGGATCCGCCACTTCCAACCCAATTACATAGGAGAACTCTTCCGTTGCCATATCCATATCCATGCACAGCCCATATTCGCTGTGGCTGACCGGAGTAAACGAGCCGTGCAGCGTATCGACATTGTTCTTCATGTACTCCTGCCAGAACGTGGGGATTTCCTTGCTGTTTTCACCGTTTACCGAGGTAGTACGCATGTGGTAGCCAGCTACATAAAACGCGGGCCTTGTTATAAATTTCGGTTCCATCACAATTCCTCCAGTCAATTGATAATCACATAATTGTTTGAGGTTTACCGGGGCAGGAATACGGCCTGTGCCATGCATGCGGTACCGTTCCGGCGTTAAGCCGAATAGTTTGACAAACGCCCGGGTAAACCCGGCGTGGGTGTCAAACCCCCAGTCCAGCGCGGCATCGAGTATCCGCTTGCCCTGCACAAGCTCTGCAGCCGCGTGTGCAAGGCGGCGATAACGGACATAGCTCATAACGGGCAGTCCAACATACGCCTGAAAGATCCTGTAAAAATGGAAGGGGGAAAACCCCACTGAGGCGGCCAGCCGTTCTACGGTAATTTCCTGCTTCAGGCGCGTTTCGATTTCGTCAACGCTTTGCTGGATGCATGCTCTGTAGTCCATATTGCCCCCTCCCGATCGGTGTATTGATCATACCATGCCGGTATTGTAATTTGCTTATCCGTTTTTGGCACAATACAAAAGCCGCCTATAAAGCAGGCTGGCGCATCTGCCCGGAATGGAGTATCCTATAAGGACAGTTTAAAGAGGGAGGCAGCATATGGCAAGGCGCTGCGTCATCATTACCGCGTATCTCAAACGCGCGCTCAAGGAGCTGTATACCCCGCGCAAAGACGACCTTGTGCTGTGCGCGGATGGGGGATATACGCACGCAGTCCGCGCCGGCATTGTTCCCGACCGGGTGATTGGCGATCTTGACTCGCTTTCCGGCATCGTCCCGCCGGAAGCTATACTGGAGCGCGTGCCGGTGGAAAAGGACGATACGGATACCATGCTCTGCGTGCGCTACGCGCACTCCCTTGGATGTAAGGAATGCTTGATACTGGGCGGCATCGGCGGGCGGCTTGATCATACACTGGCGAATTTGCAGACGCTTGCGTTTGCAAATTCCCATGGAATGCATGCAACATTGGCCGGTGATGAGGACCGCGTGCTGCTGCTTCAGGATGGTTCCCTCACGCTTAAGCGCGAGGAAAACTGCACCCTTTCCCTGCTTTCCTTTTCTGAGCGCTGTGTGGGCGTCACGACGAGCGGCGTCAAATACCCGCTAAATAACGCCACGATAACATATAACAACCCAATGGCGGTCAGCAATTCGTTTACCGAGGAAGAAGCGCATATCGCGGTCAGAGAAGGCATGATGCTTGTTGTGCTATCCCGCATGGATTGATAATGACCGGGTAAGCAGCGGTGTCGCTTGGTTTTATTTTTTGATACAGTCTAAAAACTCCCTCTTGCGTTTTTGCGCAGAGGGTGTTATTTTTATTTCAGTACTGAATATTATTTAGTAGTGAACGATATAGAGTTCGAGGTGGCCATGAACGCACAGTTTAAAAAAGGCGTATTGGATCTTTGTGTGCTCTCGCTCTTAAGAAAGCGGGACTATTACGGGTATGAGCTGGCGGAAAAGATCTCCGGCAGCATCGAAATCGCGGAAGGCACGCTTTATCCGCTTTTAAGAAAGCTCAGAGCGGACGGATTATGCGAGACATATCTTTCGGATGAGTCGGGCGG
>JAEXTB010000041.1 GCA_023453725.1 Bacillota bacterium
CTGGGGTTCATCGTCTGGCCGCCCTGTATAAGCGCGTCCACCGCAAGGTCGGAAAATACGTTGCCAATCCCTTCGCCCGAAGCCACCGCAATCATCGCAAATTCCTTTTCATTGGTCTTGCGCTGTGCGTGTATGGTGCGGTTCTGTTCGCGCATGTTTTCGATTTTGATCTTGTCAACCTCACCAAAGCGCAATGCGAGCTGAAGCACCTTGCCCGGATCGTTGGTGTGCACGTGGGTCTTAATAAAGCCCGTGTCGAACGCGACCACGATGGAATCGCCCAGATGGGACAGTTTTTCACGGTACCTGTCCACATCTTCCTCGGTGACTTCATCCTTCAGATGGGTCACAAAGTATTCCGTGCAGTAGCCAAAATGGATGTCCTCCACGTTTTCAAGCGAAAGCACATCGTCGTCAAATTGTTCGGGCGTCTTCTCGAGTGAAATTTCACCGACTTCTTCCCCGGTCAGCGACATTTTAAAGCCGCGATAGATGGTGACAAGGCCTTTGCCGCCCGAATCGATGACACCGGCTTCCTTTAATACAGGCAGCAATTCAGGCGTAAGCTTCAGTGCGCGTTCTCCCTCTTCGATAATGGTATCGAGCAGCGAAAACGCATCTACGCCGCTTGCGGCAGCCGTACGCGCAGCATCCGCAATCATGCGGGCAACGGTGAGTATGGTGCCTTCTTTGGGTTTCATAACGGCTTTATAAGCGGCCTCGGAACCTATGGCGAGCGCTTCTGCAAACTGGACCGCATCCATCTCCTTCGCTCCTTTGAGCGAACGGGCAAAACCGCGGAACAACTGGGAAAGTATAACGCCGGAGTTTCCGCGCGCTCCCTTGAGCGCACCCAGGCTGAGCGCATCTGCCACGCAGGTTACTGTGGAACAATCCGCGGAGCGGATCTCCTTAATGGCGCTCTGCATGGTCATGGTCATGTTGGTACCGGTGTCGCCGTCTGGTACAGGGAATACGTTGAGCGAGTCGATCAGCGCCCGGTTTTTTTCGAGCAGCGCTGCACCCGTGACAAGCATTTCCCTGAGTTGTTCGCCTTTGATTATCTTACCATCCAAATCCTTATCCTCCCACTTGCGCGAAAAAGCAATGCGGCGGGCATTTGCCCGCGGCATGGCATAGTACGCGCCATACCCGCTATACGCGGATCCCCTCCACAAAGATGTTGACATTGCGTACGGTCAGACCCGTCATTTCCTGAACGCGATAGCGTACGTTGTCGCGCGCATTCATTGCAACGGCAGACAGGGATACGCCATATTCCACCGTGACATACAGGTCGATGTCAACCTCTCCCGGGCCTGTTGTCGTTACCTTGATCCCACGCTTGAGATTGTCCTTTTTGATCAGCTCAATGATCGAATCCGAAGCGGTTTTCGCTTTCATGCCGACAATGCCATAGTTTTCGCCCGCCGCATATCCTGCAATGCTGGCAACCAGATCCTCGGAAAGTATGATTTTGCCCAGCTCATTCCTGGTTTCAACAGCCATACCGTTCCCTCCTTTTCATGAAGCGTATGCGTCCGGCCCGTCCGGACAAATTCACAGAATGACCCATAGTGTGTAATCATTTTACCGCAACACCGCATTTCTAGCAACCATTCAATTTCTTATGCCCCCGTTCACGGCCTTTTTGCGGTATGGTACAATCATGTATATGGACGGCGAAAAGCGATATTATACTTATATCCTGCGCTGCAGCGACGGCACGTTATACACGGGCTATGCCGCCGACCCTGCGCGGCGCATGCAGGTGCATAATGCGGGCCGGGGCGCAAAGTACACAAGGGCCCGCCTTCCTGTAACGCTGCTTTATATGGAAAGTTTCCCCTCGCGCAGCGAGGCGCAGCAGCGTGAGGCACAAATAAAGCAGCTTTCGCGCATGCAAAAGCTGCTTTTGATAGATCAATCTCAGCAAAGCCAATCTCCCGCTCCGCACTAGTTCGCTTGTTCCTCTTGCGGCGAAGGTTCCGGGGTATCCTCCGGAGTAGGCGTGTTCTCCGGGTCAAGTGTCTCTTCCGGGGCATTCGTCTCGTCCGGTCCAGGCGTGGCTTTTAATATTTCGGCGCCCTTTTCCAAAAGATCCGCGGTATCCTGCTTGATACCCGATTCCGTTAAAAACTCATCCGCAGATTTTGTGATATCTTCCCATCCGCTCTTGATTTGGGCCAGCATCCCGGAAGCGGGAAAATCCAACCCATGTTCCTTTTCAAAATACGCGAGCACCAGAAGAATAATCAGCGCCAGGACAAACAGCGTCAGTATTCCCTTTAACAGTTTTTTCAAGCGCTTATTCTCCTATTCCGTATGCACCGGACATATAGGGTGCAAGTTCTTTTTCCGGCAGCACAAATGTTGGCGCCCCCGCGTCATACGTTGTAATCTCATAGGGCCTGTACAACAACACAATATTGCCGTCTTCAATATAAAACGGCTGATCATCGCCTACCGGCGGAACCTCGCAAAGCAGCGTCAATTGTTTCTGCTCCGCCAGTTCGGTCACAATATCCGGCAAAAGGCCTTTCCAACTGTTGTCTTCCAACGTAAAAAAATCAGAAAGCTTGCAGCTCTTGCCTGTCTTCAGGTCAAGTGTAAGGGGCACAAGCGTGTTTTCCGCATCCGTTTGGATAACCTCCACCACACAGGAGAGCAGTTCTTTTGAGCTGTATGTCACTTTCACATGATATTCCGCAGCCGGGGATATGCCTTCTCTCACCAGCGCGCGCGGTATTTGTATGCGCATCACAGATCCGTATTCCACCACGCTTTGCAGCGAGAGAATTTCATCCTGTATCGCGTCTAAAGCCATATCCTGCGCGGGTGTCTCCATCGGCACAGGAGCGGGCGCAGGCTGTGCCGTAAGCTCCGCTTCTTCCGATTCGGAGATTGCCTCAGCAGGCGCGGGCGCTTGTGCCGCCGGTACAGGGGATGCTGACGGGGCGATGGCCCTAATCTCAGGCGTTGTCACTTCCGCCTGTATTGCGGCGAGTGCGGGCTCATTTTGCGTTTGCTCCGCCTGAACGGTCGCTGCGGGTGCAAACTCAATCGCATCTGCGGGGGCAGGCGTGGAGCAAGCGCTAAAAAGAAGGAAGCACAACATGAGCTCCATACCATGCAACAACTTCAATGCGTTCACCACCAGCCTTGTCTCAATCAGCGCCGTCGACCTGCCTTTTCAGACAGAAACGACAGAATACGCTTGTCTTTGCGTATAGTGTACCACGCCTTTACAATGGGTGACTATGAATTTACTGTTAAGCCTTTACATACTGCAATATCGCGCCAGCCCTAATAAAAGGGCGTTGCTGCCTTTGTGCGGCTATGATAACTTTCAAAAATTATCCAATTGAATCAGGGGAGTTTAGAGATATCCTCTTCAATCAGCAGCAGTTCCTTATCTGCAAGCGCCTGCTCAATCATATCCGTAAAGTCGACGAGCGCTTCGCTTTCCCGAAGCTTATCCACCTGGGGGCGCGTAATCGGATGCGTAGGCACAAATACCGTACAACAATCCTCATAAGGCAGAATAGAAGTCTCAAACGTGCCGATCGCAATGGCCCGCTCCACAATATCCTGCTTATCAAAGCCAATCAGCGGCCGGAACACCGGCAGACTGACGGCATCGTTAGTAACAGCCAGGCTTTCAAGCGTCTGGCTTGCTACCTGCCCGATGGCTTCCCCGGTAATGAGCGCCTGCGCGCCGTCCTCAATCGCAATCATTTCGGCAATACGCATCATCAGCCTGCGCATGAGTACAGTGGTCTGGCTGGAGGGGCATTTTTCGTATATCGCAAGCTGTATCTGTGTAAACGGCACAAGATGCAGCCGCACTTCCCCAGCATAGCTGGACAGGATGCGGGTGAGCTCGATTACTTTATCCCGCGCACGTTCGCTGGTGTACGGGTAACTGAAAAAATGGATGGCAGAAAGCGAGACGCCGCGCTTTGCAATCATATGTCCGGCCACCGGGCTGTCGATGCCGCCGGAAATGAGCAGCGCCGCCCGCCCATTGCAGCCGCTTGGCATGCCGCCCGCGCAGCGGATTTCCCGCATGTATACAAAGCTCTTTTCCCGCACCTCCACACCTACCAAAATTGCAGGCTTGTGGACGTCCACGCGAAGCGCTGGAAAACGGTCCAGCAGAAGGCCGCCAAGCGTACGGTTGATTTCATCCGAACGCATAGGGAAGTTTTTATCCGCCCTTCGCGCCTGCACCTTGAACGTGGCGTTCGGCTGCTCCTGCAGCACTTCTTCCATCATCTGTTCCGCAGCCTTCGTTATGGCCTCAAACGATTTTTCCACCGCAACCGCCGGGCTCACGGAGTGCACGCCGAATACGTGTTTCATGCGGCGTACGGCTTCCTGCATGGTTTCTTCCGTCAGCCCATAAACAAACACACGGCTCTGCGCACGTTCCACACGTGCGCCAAGTCCGCCTAACGCCCTGTTGATGGCCTGTACCAGCTTTCGCTCGAAAAAGGGGCGGTTCTGCCCCTTCAAGTGGATTTCCGCATACCGGACCAGCAACACATTCTCCTGTATTCCCTGCATGTCTATCTTGCCTTTCTGTGGGCGCCCGCATAAAAAGGCGCCGCTTCTTTATCTTCTTCTGTAACGCCGCAAAAATGCGACTGTCTCATAAAGCGCCTGAGCGGTTTGGTCCATTTCCTCCGCGGTATTAAACGGGGATAAGCTAAAGCGCAGCGCCCCCTCCTGCCTGGGGCCCTGTATGCCCATGGCGGATAGCACGCGGTTCTTTCCCTTTTTATGCGCGGAGCAGGCCGAGCCTGTGGAGACAAGTATGCCCCGTTCCTCGAGCGCGTGCAGAAGCACTTCGCCGCGCACCCCCAGGAAAGAAGCGTTGAGAATATGCGGCGCGCCGTTTTCGGGTCTTGGGCCGTTGAGTGCGGTATCCGGTATTTCCTTGATGTATTCCGCAAGGCGCAGTTTGTTGGCGCGCATGACAGATACCCATTCCGCCTGGTTGTTCCGGTACGCCGTAAGCGCTGCGTCCATACCTAAGATACCGGGTGTGTTGGTCGTGCCGCTCCGGAAGCCGCGCTCCTGGCCCCCGCCAATAAACCCGCCAAAGAACGGCGTATTCTGCCGTATATACAATGCGCCTATTCCCTTGGGGCCATGAAATTTGTGGCCGCTGATGGAGTAAAGATCGCACGGTACCTTCATAAACGGCATCTTGCAAAATGCCTGCACGCCATCCACATGAAACAGCGCCTGCGGTGCGCGGCTTTTGATCAGCGCGTAGGCTTGCGCAATATCGTTGATGGCGCCTGTTTCGTTATTTACCTGCATGATGGAGACAAGCGACGTGGATTGGCTAAGCGCCGCATCCAGAGCGTCCAAACGGACAGCGCCGCTTTCGTCCACATCAAGATAACTGACCGAAAACCCCTGGTTTTCCATGAAACGAAACACTTCGAACACGGAAGGATGCTCAATTTTTGTTGTAATCAGCGTGCCGCTCGTACGCCGAACGGACTGCGTTGCAAGCAGGGCCATGTTGTTCGATTCGGTTGCCCCCGAGGTATAGATGACTTCAGAGGGCGTAACGCCCAATGACTGGGCAAGGCGGGCGCGCGCATCATTTACGCTGCGCTCTACCCGCACGGCTGGGCCGTAGGCGCTGGAAGGATTATAATACTCCTCTTCAAAGCAATGCCGGGCCGCAGCAACCGCTTCCTCCAAAGGACGCGTAGTGGCACTGTTATCGAGATAAATCATAGTTGTTATCACTCCGATCGCACGGTATCTTCTACATACAAACCGCGCGTTGCTGTCTGAGCCGTTATAACGGCTCTGATGTATAGTATGCCGCGGGGCGGAATTTGCTTTTCACCAAGCGGTATCTTGGAGATTTTAAGGCGCATTTATTATAGCACACTATTGCTTTTTGGCAAATAAACAGGCCGGAATTCAGGCCTTTCGCGACTCTATAAGCTTGTAACACGCTCCTGTTTATGGTATAACCTAGCTATATTTGGGAGCTTGTCTGCAAAACATCGCATTGCCTTTGCGAATGGGGACAAATCCAGATATGAAAATCTCTTATAAATGTGAAATCAGCTTATTTAGATTCTGTGAGGTAATTATGCTAGTCATTTCTGTCCGAGAAACCCCGGAATATGCGGATACCGCTATTCAATACTTACAAAGTAAATGGGCAAGCGCGCAGAGCATGATGGTCTATGAGGATTGCATCCAACACTGTATAAGCGCGAGTTCCCCGCTCCCTCAATGGTATCTTCTGTATGATGATAAAACAGTAATCGGATGTGCCGGCCTGATTACCAATGACTTCATCAGCCGTATGGACCTATACCCATGGTTTTGTTCCTTATATATTGAACAATCGCATCGCGGAAACCATTATGGTTCATTGCTGATCAAGAGAGCAATGTCAGATGCAAAAGCTGCCGGTTTCCAGCATTTGCATCTTTGTACCGACCATATTGGCTATTATGAGCAGTAT
Organism: Bacillota bacterium; assembly: GCA_023453725.1. Classification (GTDB taxonomy): domain Bacteria; phylum Bacillota; class Clostridia; order Christensenellales; family CAG-138; genus JAEYLA01. The sequence continues at coordinate 6,509 of JAEXTB010000041.1, forward strand.
GGCTTTACACACATCGGAACCGGCTATCATCCCTGGGGAGACAGCTCACGTATTTACAAAATAGACATATGACCACAAGAATCTGAAACATTGGCAAAGGAGGAATTGATGATGCTCGAAAAATCCCCAACCAACGAGGAACTGATCGCGTTACTTGGACAGCCGCTGTTTGAAGTATGGCATAAGCTATGTTCTTTCGTTGAATCAAGGTATGATATGGAGCGGCTTTGGAACAGTGGAGGCAAGGCATGGAACTATGAGTATAAATACCGCAGAGGAGGGAAATCCCTATGCGCTTTGTACGCCAAGGAAAATGTCCTCGGCTTTATGCTGATATTTGGCAAAGAGGAACGGGATAAATTTGAGGCAACCAGAAGCAATTATTCTATAGAAGTGCAGAAGGTTTATGATACTTCAAAAACCTACCACGATGGAAAATGGATGATGTTTATCTTAACTGACACATCATTATTTTCGGACATAGAACAATTGCTGCTGATAAAACGAAAACCCAATAAGAAATAGGTACTGCCGGCACGTGGGCTTCATTTCTCCAAACAACCTCTTATGGTTTTCTTATGAATGCGGTAAACCCGCATTGCGAAGGATGGTCTAAGAACTTCGCCTTTGTATAGGGCAGCATCATGCAGACTAGCGTGGTATCGCCGCCTGCCGATAGCAGATTGATGGCGCTCAACAGGAGCCAAAACGGGCTATGCAGAAAATAGGCCACCAAAAAAGTGCCGACTCCCAACACAAGAAAAGGTGCGAGCGCGCCAAACAGGTACTCAAAAAATCCAAGCGGTTCTTTGCAGTGGCAATATGGCGTATAGGAAGGACGCATTACGCCAAAACGGATGCTCTTCCAGCCATTTTCAGAAACAAGGCTCCATGCCGCGCCGTGCAGGCCTTCGTGCACCGGAATGGACAATAGCAGCACAAGCAAAAAGAGCCCCATGCCCGGCAGATCCACCATCAGCGACGTATCGGTGTTCCATTTTGCTGCATACAAAATGACCGCAAGCACCGCGAACGGCCCGGCAGTGACAAACGCCATGAGGTTTGCCTTGACAACGCCAATGGTACAGTCCACAGCTTCATAGCCGTTTGCAATCAGTTTTGCATACTGTTCCTGATAGTTCTTTTGGCGTTCCTGCTTTTCATCGTGTTTTTCCCGCTTCATACATATCCTTAATCCTGTTTTTGTTCAAAATGAATTGTACCATATCTCCTGGTATTTGTACGGAAAAGAAAAAGGGCGGAGTTTCTTCCGCCCTTTCTCTTCTTTTCGGATTGTTCCCCTTTTAAAAGAAGTCCTTCGGCAATTCCTTTGGCGCGGCCTCTTTTAATGCCGTCACCTGCAGGAAACGCGCATACTGCTCTTCATAGCAGGGATCCTGTTCAGGCAAATATTCATCCAGTCTGAATGAGCGTGCAATCAGCTCCCGCGCTTCATGCAACGAAGCAAGCTCACCCAGGCCTACAAGCTGCATAAGCGCGTTGCCGAGCGCCGTCGCCTCCACAGGCCCTGCGTAGACGGGCTTTTTCGTGATGGAAGCCGTCAATTGGTTCAGCATGCCGTTGCTTGCTCCGCCGCCAACGATGTGGATGACGGGCAGCGTTTCGCCTAAGGCGAACTCAAGGGATTCGAGCACATACCGATATTTGCACGCCAGGCTTTCAAACACAC
>JAEXTB010000044.1 GCA_023453725.1 Bacillota bacterium
GGCCCAGCCCGTCTAATATTCCTGCCGCAATGCCAATGACGTTTTTTGCCGCGGCGCCAATTTCGTTGCCGATAAGATCCTTACCGTAATAAAAGCGGATGAGCTCACTGGAAAATGCCTCTACCAGCGTTTGCGTAACGGTCTCTTCCCCGCTGTCGATCACCATGCAGTTGGGCGTGCCGTTGCGGAACTCCTGCACATGCCCTGGGCCAAGCCACACCGCAACATGGCAGGATGGGTGCATATACTCCGTTACAATCTGGGAGAGACGCTTGCCCGAACCAATTTCAATGCCCTTCATGCAGAGTACGAATGTCTTATGGGTAAGCTCGAGCGGTTTCAATTCTTCCATCAGTGCGCGTAGATTTTGTGAACCGATGGAAATTACAATCACTTCCGCCTGTGCTGCCTCCGTAAGCGAGGTTGTAAGATGAATGCGTTCCTCAAGCGTCACCAGCCCGTTGCTGCGGGTGAGCAAAAACTGCTGCATACGCGAAGAATCGCTTCTTCCATAGAGCGAAACGCCATGTCCAATCCTATCTAAATACCAGGCTATGAAGGACCCCCATCTTCCACAGCCGATTACGCCAATCTGCACAGTACCAGTTCTCCTTTTTCTGCGGTTTTTCCTATGCCATTGAACAGTATAGCAGATTTTATAAAAGCGGTTGTGAAGTTTTTCGCCGTATGTAAATAGGCTTTCCCGCGCTACTCTGCTTTTAAGACATTGTCTATCATCCTGTCCAGCAATCTGTTTCGGGCTGCCTCTTCAAAAACATCCTCATAAAGGTACGCCTTATATAATTCCGCATTCAAAAATACAACCTGCATGGGTGTGACAATCTGCAATGCCATTAGTTTTAGCGCCGTATCGCTTCTGCTTTCGCCATAAAGGTCCTTTAATATGGGCAGTATCATGCGTGTTGTTGCAAGGCTGCCGGATTTCAACTCCGAAGAGACCGCGATAGACGATAATTCGTAGTTTTCAAACATAAAGGTGGAAATTGTTTTGATCATACCCCTGAGCCGTTCTGCGGGGGGAGTTGCGGCATCCGTTTTCTGGAAGGCGCTCCCCGCAATGTGCTGCAGACATATGTCCACCGCTTTATCCATGAGGTTGTCTTTGGATTGGTAGTAGTAATTGATGAGCGCGCTGTTTACACCGGACAGCTCGGCGATCTGCCGGTTGGTGATTTTACTCACATCCTTGTGCTCCATCAGCAGCTCTACCACCGTATTGAGAATTTTTTCTTTTGCGTCAGGACCGGTCCCTTTCATGTTCCCACCTCAACTTGTCAGAATGGCTGTAGCCTTTTTCCATAATTATGGTTTAATCATGAATAAAAATTAGCACAACCAGGCGTTTTCCGTCAAGCAAATCCGGTAGACTCCTTGCCATACGACATATGCACCGCTCCAAAACTCTTGCCAACTATTACAAGTAAGATATATATTGTATACAAAACACATTTTGGATGCCAAAGTACGTAAAAAACGAATATGTGAGGGTGCGGCTGCATGAGCGGTGAAACCGAGCTTCTTGAACTGATTCGCAGAATAAAGGACAACATTGCGAAGGTCATCGTTGGAAAAGAAAAGGTTGCGGATATGGTGCTGGCCGCTTTGATTTGCGGCGGCCATATCCTGATTGAAGATGTGCCGGGGTTGGGCAAGACAACGCTTGTCTCCGCACTTGCGCGCACGCTTGACTGCACATTCAGGCGCATACAATTCACACCCGATGTTCTCCCGTCCGACGTGACCGGTTTTACGAGCTTTAATCTCAAGACGGGTGAACGGGAAGTCAACTTCGGCGGTGTGATGGCGCAGATTGTGCTTGCCGATGAAATCAACCGCACCAGCCCCAAGACGCAGTCAAGCCTTCTTGAGGTCATGCAGGAAGGGCAGGTCACGATAGACGGAGTAAGCTACCCCGTGCCGCAGCCGTTTATTGTGCTGGCGACTCAGAACCCCGTAGAGCATGTGGGCACCTATCCGCTGCCCGAAGCGCAGCTGGACCGGTTTTTGCTCAAAATCTCAGTCGGCTATCCCCAAAGGCATGAAGAAATCAATATCCTGATGCGCAACAAAGGTACCAAGCCGCTTGATGCGTTAAAGCCCGTTGCAAGTGCAGAGGATATTTTAAAGCTGCGCGCCCGCCACAGCGAGATTGTGTGCGCACAGCCCGTAATGGAATATATCGTCTCCATTGCCGAGGCCACGCGCAAGAATGAGAAAATTTCGCTGGGCGTAAGCCCGCGCGGCTCGCTTGCGCTGATGAACGCCGCAATGGCCAACGCCATGTTGAACGGCCGCAGCTACACGCTCCCCGACGATGTGCAGTATATGGCGGAACCTGTTCTCTCCCATCGCCTTGTACTCAATCTCCAGCAAAATCAAAAGATGGAGACACCGGCAGCGCTGCTGCGTACAATTCTGCGCACTGTCCGGGTTCCGGGTGTCTCATGAAGCGCACAAGGTGGATCTATTATTCCATCATGGCCGCGTGTTATCTTGCGGGGATGTATTCAGGCCTGCGCATTTATTTCATCGTGTTTTCCGCGCAGTTGACCGCAGTCATCGCCGTCATTTTAATCAACCTCTGGACCATCTATGTCATTACTTACAAGCAGGAAGTGCTCAAAAAAGTCTGCGTCAAGGGCGAGGAAACCGTACTGCACCTCGATATTAAAAACGAGAGGCCTGTTCCGCTTTCGCTTATTGAAGTGCATGTGGACGTCGTCTCCCTGCGCGAGAATATCAATCTTGTGTTCGGCCTTGCGCCGCATTCAGGCAAGGAATTTCATATCCCCATTACGACGCCTTACCGCGGAAAGTTCCAACTCGGCATGACGAAGGTAAAAATCACGGATATTTTCGGCCTGACCA
>JAEXTB010000147.1 GCA_023453725.1 Bacillota bacterium
CATACGCGGCGGCACGAAAGTGACGGCTGCGGGCAATATCGACGTACTTTCCGGCGATACGCTCAATACGGATCTTATCGCGGGAACCCTCGCAATCGGCCTATACGCCGGGGTTGGCGTGGGTGTGGCGGTTGCCGTACTGTTCTCAAACGTCCAGGCGGTTGTGGAAAGCGGAGCAACATTGAACGCTTCGGGCAATATTACCGTCAAGGCCTCGTCCGGCCCCGGTTCCGTATCCGTACCTGTTATTAAAAGCGGGAACGCGGACACGACCAACATTAATACGCGCGTGAAAAACGACATCACTTCCGCCGCGCAATCCACATTGCGTCTTATTTCCGTCACCGGTACGGGCGGTCTTGTCGGGGTCAGCATCGCGGTGGCTGCATTGATTGTAAATACCAGCTCGCGCGCTGTGCTTGCGGGCGATGTCACACGGGCAGCAAACGTCAGCGTGCTATCCGAAAAGAACTTAGGTGAGGTAGTTGCCGTAACGCTCGCAGCGTCCGCAGGTGGTATGGCCATCAACGGCTCGGTGGCGGTCACCTACTATGAGGGCGCACAGGAAGCCTCCATTTCCGGCACGGCAAGGCTTTCCGGCATTACAGGCAGCATCACTGTTCGCTCCACTGGAACAACGGGCGCGCTTTCCATAGCGACCGCGCTGGGCGGAGGGGCATATGCCGTAAACGGCGGCGTGGCGGTTGCCATCAACCGTACGCGCGTAGATACGTATATTGGGCGTGGCGTCACCATTATGGCGCCTACTGCAGCAATCATACTTGATACGCAGCTCAATACCGCGGCAAAAACCATCATACTCAGCGCCGCGCTCGGAACCACGGCAGCGGTTGGCTTTACCGTAGCGCTTGCCATCAACCGTCCCGTTGCGCTTACGTATATCGGCAGCACTCCTTACGGCACGCCGGTATCCGGTTCTACCGGCACAGGCGGCGGCGTCACCGCCCAAAGTGTAACGGTTCAGAACTATGTGACAGGCGATGTCATCATCACCGGCATCAATGTGGCGGTGGGCGGCTACGTCGGCGCGAACGGCGCTGTGGCGCTTGGCCTGAGCCGCGTAGTAGGCTATGCCGCAATCAACGGCGCAACTGTTCATGCAAACACCATTGCCATTACTGCGCATATGGACGGTGATGTCACCGTATCTGTCACTTCCATGGCAGGCGGATATGTGGGGGCAGGGGCAGTGGTTGCGCTCTCACAATTAAAAACCGATAACCGCGCGATACTCGATGTAACAGGCACCGTCGTATCCGCTTCATCCGTGCAGGTAAACGCGGGCACCGTCGCGCAGCCTTACGACGCGCAGGCACTTACTTCCGTCATTACCGGTACGGCTGGCGTCGTGGCGGTGGCGCTCAACTTTGCCATTGCCCAAAATGCGGCGGGCAATCTCGCCCAGGTGCTGGGTGGACTGGGCGGAAGCCTGAATGCGGGGACGCTTACTGTCTACGCAAACGGCAACACACGCGCGTACGCTGTGCTGGCGAACGCAAGCGTTGGCGGGCTTACGGTAAACGTTTCGTATGCGCGGGCGGATCTTGTGGGGACACAGGAAGCTGCGCTCAAGGGGGAGGCCACCTATACGGTAGGATCCCTGCAGGTGCAATCCGATCAGAATATAAACAACGGAGCACTCGGCGGGCACTCTCTGTTCTTTGCAAATGGCAACAGCAACAACCGCCTCCTCACATTCGGAGCGCTTGCTCATGCGTATCTCTTCTCCGCTGCGGCGGGGATCGCTACGGCCACAGCAAACACCGCGCAGGCGGAAGCAAACGCAATAGGCCGTGCGCTGGTGGATGCGGCGAACCTGAACGCAACGAGCGCTATTACGGTATGGAGCAATGGCATCGCGACTGCGCGGGCTACCATCAAGAGCCTGGGCGGCGGGTATCTCTCCATTGGCGTTTCTGTTGGCACTGCAAAGACGGGCGGCACGTTTGAAGCACTTGTGTATACGCGCGGCAATGTCAGCACGCAGGGCGGGCAGAACATTACCGTGGGTACAAACTACAGCGCGGATGCCGTTACAGAGCTAACGCCTGCTATCAGCGGACTCGGGTCTTTTTCCATCAGCTACTACGCGGTGAAGGTAAACACCGCGCAGGCTTCCGTCAATACGCATGCAAACGCGGGAATCGGCGGCAATGGATCTATTACTGCCGGGAACGTTACGGTGTCCGTCACCGGCATTGCAAACGCGCTGGCGAGGATCGAAACGCCGACATTTACGGCAGGGGTCGTTACCATTACAGGCAACTACGCGAAAGCGCTTTTAAATGCCGTACAGAGCGCATTTGTAGAGGATGCAGCAAGCCTGCAGGCCGCCAGTGTGACAGTGACGGCTTCCTTCAATAAGGACCGGACCGATATCGGCGCAATTACGCAGTTGGGCGGAAACGGCGGCAGTGCCAGCATGCAGATCGCAAACGGTACTGCGGATGCCGCGTTTGCCCACGCCAACGCATCAAATACGGCGTATGTACGCAACGCCGGGCTCAATGTAAGCGGCGCACTTACGGTAAAGATATTTGGCACTTCCTATGCGAAGGCCGAAGTCGTAAAAGATACCGTCTCACTCAACGTCGCGGGCATTGGCGTTACCATTATGGACGCGAAGGCGGAAGGCGTATTTGCAGCCACCGTTACCGGCGGAACAATCCGCGCGGACGGCGGTATTGTCATCGAAAACATCTATACGTCAACAGCAGATGCGCTCGGCATGCAGCCCGGATTTGGCGTCACCGCCTCTCTCGCTTCCTTAAGCGTCAACAAAGCGAACGCCGTAGTCTCCACATTGGCGGATGCGGGCATTTTAGGCAATGGCAGCATCACGGCGGGCAGCCTTAGCGTCCGTGTAAACGGCACAAATACGGCGAAAGCGCTCATTACGCCTGCGGAAGTCTCCATAAGCGGCGTCTCCATTGCGGTCAATCAGGCAGCGGCTGAATTACAGGCGACGCAGAATGCGTACATCGACGGCGCTGCGGTGCTCAATATTGCAGGCAATGCCACGGTGGAAGCGCTCTTGACCGCGAACGCGAACGCGCAGACGGGCAGCAACGCGGGCGGCGCGGGTGTGTCGCTTGTTAGCGGGAATGTATCAAAATCCAACGCAAGCGCTTCGTATAGGAACAAGGCCTACATCCGAAACGCCAGGCTCACAAGCGCAAACGGAAAAGCCACAATCAACGCCAATTCGAATACGACCATTTCATCCACCGGGCTTTCGCCCACGCTTACTATCAGCGCCGTAAGTTACGGCGGAGTGGAAGTGATTGCGGATGAGGACGGGGATACACAGGCGTATCTGACCGGCACTGCCAACATAACCGCAAAACAGGTGGATGTACTTGCAACCGGTACGGCTGCCGTTACTGCCGTAGGCAACCCGCCGCGCGTTTCCGTTGCGCTTGCAAACGGCAACAGCGTGCAGGTTACGGCGCGCGCGGGCATGGGCGCAGGGCGGATCACCAAGGCGTATATCGGCACTGGTTCCTCCGCTATGGCCGCCGGGCTTTCCACGGGTACGCTGTACGGCGTGAACGTGCAGGCAACATCTGCGCTTACAATTGCGGCTTCTTCTGCGAAAGGGATTGCGATAGGCGCTATTTCTCTCGGAGAATACGATGTTGAAACGCTGGTCGGCAGTGTACAGACCCGCGTTGCAGTTGACGGTACGGCTGTCTCCTATGAACACATCAATGTAAATGCGACAGACACAATCACAGCTACGGCCGATGCTTCCATCATCAGCGGGGGCTTAATCAGCGCAGGCAGTTCCTATGCGAAAAACACGGTGACGAGCCAGACGGCATCCGCGTCCGTAGGGAGCAGCGCAAAGCTTGACGCCCAGTGGAACATCAGCGTGCAGGCAAAGACACTATCTACGCTTGCCGCCACCATTGCGGGAGACTCCTATGGGCTTGGCGTAGGCTCCAAAATGCTTGCAATGAACACGCTGACAAGGTATACAAACGTCACGGTAGGAGATGGCGCATCCATCGTCTCTGCGGCTGGGGACATCCGGATAGAGGCGCTTGCGGATACCGCACAGATGGACGGCATTTCAAGCGGCGTTTCCGGTTCGGCGATTGCCGCCGGGCAGGGCCCCCAATCCGTTGCCACCCTCACCTCCGATACCCGCGCCACGGTGGGAGGTGGTGTTACCATTGAGGCGGTATATGGCTTGGTGGATATCAAGGCCATCAGCAAAAGCGACGTGTACGCCTACGCATACCGAAGCGCCGCCGCAATTGCAGGATCTAGCCGTAGCGATGCACAAATCAACGTATATGAAACAGTGAAAGTCCTTATTAATAACGGCGGCGCGCAAAAGACACGCATCGTCGGCGAATACACCACAATCGGCGCGTATATCGGGCAGCAGAAGCTCACGAGTTCCGCCTACTCCTATACGGCTTCCGCTGGCTCCAACACAAAGGCGTATGCTACCATCGTTGTGACGTCCGATCTTGACGTTATCGTCGACAACGCGTATGTGGGCGGCATTGAACGGCTCACGGTAGAGTCGCTTGTGACCGGCATGGAGCTCAACAGCAAATCGTACGCGGAAATCGTCGGTGCGACCGGCTGGGTGTACGCCGAATCCCGTGTTGAAGGACAATATACAGCAGACGTCGCTATTCTCACGGATGCCGATCTTGCGGGCTATGAAATAATCATTACCGCAGAGTCGCCTAACGTTGGGTCATCTGCGGTGAAGCGTGACGCTACGGCGGTAGCCAACACCATTGTCAACTATGTCTGGGAAAAGGTACAGGAAGTCATCAAGCAGGTCGTCAAAAAGGTCAGCAAGATCCCCATCATCGGCTGGTTTGTCAAGTGGATCGTAAAGACCATCATCCGTTGGATCGATGTGCTGGTGAAGTATGTGTTCTACTCGGATGCGGAGCAGAAGCAGGAGGGTGTATTGACATCCACCGGCAACATCGCCTTTAACGGTACGGCGCATGTGGGCGGCGGATCGGCAGGCATTTATGTCGATATCTATCCGGATGAAGCGGACGCATCAAAAGTGCTTGTGAATGCTTCCGGCCTTGATTCTGCGCTCAAATCCGGCGGTTACTATACAGCGGATGCTTCCTCTATTATGCTCAACGGCATTTACAACAACGACATCGGTACGTTGACCATGACGGCGGTCAACGGTGCTGTAACGGGCAGCGGTAAAGTATTTACCAACACCTATTCTCCCAATGTCGTCATTACCAACCATTCCGTCAAGACGCTGATCCTGAAGGATGTCCTGCTTTATAACGGCTCCGCAGGCGCGCCCAACGTCAACGCGGGAACCTCCTTCACTTACCTGTTCGCGGATGAGCGGCCCATGCTCACCGTCAGCGCGCCGGGCGGCGGCGACGTTGTATTCGGCATCGGCGCTTCGCGTATTACGGATGTTGGGGAAGGCACGCTTACGATCAACATGTTTGGCGGCAGCGTCTATACCGCAAAGAGCGCGGTGGGGGACGCCTATGTATACGCGAACCGGCTGATCGTGACCGGCGCAAAAGACATCGGCTCCGCCAATGCGAAGTTCAACGCCTATGTGTTTGAGATTAGCGCGTATGACGGTGTGAGCGGCGTGAGCTTAGGGCAAAGCAAGCGCGATACGTACGTGTACTTGGCTTCTTCGGGTAGTGTCTATGCGCAGCTCGGCTTCGTTGCACTGTATATGACGCCGGCCGCAGCGCAGGCGGCGCAGAGCGCAGGAAAGTTGGGTACCCTTGCGCTTAACGGCATCTATGCGGTGGGCACGGCGGACATTACGCTACTAAAGACCCAGACTATCACGCTGGGTACCGGCCCTGACGATCCCATTTCCTCGATCACCATTCCGCGCAATTATATGGAGTTTGTGCTGTCTTCGGATAAGGCGACGGTGGTCACGCTGCCGGGCGGCACGGTGAGTCCCAAGCCAATCCCGGTTGCTACGGACGGAAGCAATTCCGGCTACTTCCTGACCGAGACGGGTATGGTCACGCTGCCTGTTGCAACCACATTCTCCGCCGAGCAATACTATACGGCGGACGCTCAGTTCAAGTACTACACGCTGCCCAATGGCGCGCAGGTCATTACCACGTTGGATGGCGCGCTAGTAAGCTTGGTGCTCCAAAACGCGAACGCCTCGACATCGAGCTATTCGTTCAGCGATGTGAATGTCGCAAGGGATGCGGGCGGTAACATCGTATCCATTACGTTTACAGGCTCCGGAGCCGCGTATGACAAACTCATCACGTTTGATGCAAGCGGCAAGGCGATGATGCAGGTTGGCGTCAACGGGACCGCCACCTATATTGAATCTTCTGATTTCGGTTGGGTTCTCCCCAACGGCATTAGGATTTACTACAAGCAGGTGTTTATCAACAGCACCGGCGGCGTGGTTTCAGGCACCTATATCGGCAAGGGCTCTACGGCAAGTTCCCGGCTCCTGCTGCTGGAGGATATCACAAATGCGGGCTACGGCGCAGACTACCGCTTCCATGTAGTAGAGGTCACACCCAAGGAAGGCGGCGAGTATGCGTTTGTAAACGGCTATGTCTACACCCGGGAGCAGCTGCTGCTGGGCATTGCGCTTATCTCCGGCTCCGCCATGCAAACGCTTGCGAGCGCGCAGACGGCAGCGCAGACGGCGCTTGGGACTATTACAAACGCAACGCTTGCGAATATATTCAAGGCACTTGCCCCCACGGGGAGCAATACCACCGCAACGGATGATGAGCTAACCGAGGCGCTCGCAAACTATGTAACCAACCAGATTAAGAGCGTGATCGCCGCAAACATCACCGTGCAGGTGGCTATGACGCTCGCAAAAACGGTAGTTACACAGCAGGACAGCGTCACCACATATACTACCGCCGCATCCTATACCGTAACGCTCAAAGAAGCGGACGCATACCTCACGGCTGGCGTGCAGGCAGGTTCCTATGCCTTTGCAACACAAAATGCAACGCTCGCTTATACGGTGGCGGATACTTCAAAAGCCAACAAGGTAACGTTGCAGACCGTGAAGACGCCTGCTGCCGTCACCGGAACGGCTGCAATGGCAAGCGGTTCTATCTATGACACATCCTCGGTCAACAGCACGGGGCATACCGTAACCTCCGGCAAGCTCGTAGTTGTGAAGACGGAAAACGGCTACTATTTGCAAAACGGCGCATACAGCTTTGCACTGGAACAGGCGGGCAGCAATACCGCGCAGACGTATTATCGTCTGGCGGCAATGGCTTATACCGGAACGGCGTTGACGCGCTATCAAGAACTTACCGACCTGCTCTTTATCTTGGAGGGCGCTTCCGGTGCGGAAACGCTGCGCCTTATAGAGCTGGCACAAGCGGGCAGCGGGGAAATCACGTCCAAGACCACCGGAGGAACCACTTCCTACGATTACAACGGCGGATATGTTAAGACCTCCGGCGGGTATCTGTTTGTGGATCACAACAATTTCGCGGATGGATGGACTGCGGCCGATACCACCGGTATCAAGCTTATCAGCGGCCGCGTTGTCGCCGTGTTCCCGGATGGCACAATGTCTTATGTGGCGATGCAGTTGGGCAGCGGCAATGTGAAAGATGCCACCATTTCCATTGCGCCGGGCATGACGCAGAAAATCGATGCAAACGGCGACGCCGTGTACAGCGAAATGCTCTATGGCTATTACAATGCGTTCGGCAGCCTCATTGGCGCAGCCGAGCTTGCGGCGCTTAACATTTCCTCCGCAACGTTCTACTCCACCGCCCACCAGTCCGATGCGGCGTATTGGGCGGCTGTGGCGCTGGCGGCCAGCAAAGGGCTCAGCATCAAAGCCGTGGTGAACAGCGGTCATTATACCTACAACACCTCAAGCGACGTCGTATTTCAGGATATCCAGTGGCACGCCGCGGGCACTGCTGCGGATACCTACAAGTATTATGTAACGACCAAGGATGGGGCGCCTTACAACGGTATTTTGATGGGGATGAACCTCTTTATGCCGGTGTTTGTGTCTGTGGTAGACGGCGTGGCTCAGATGAAAAAGAGCCAGTATGACAGCATTCAACGCTATTCTTCCAGCCTGAATATTACGCCGATCTATGAGCAGCTCTCGGGCAGCCTCGTCCTCACGCCTGTTACGGAAAACGGGCATGTCGGCGCGTTGGTTTCCTACCTGGGTGGCGGCAGCGCGTTCTATATGAGCGCAGACAGCAAGGGGTATAAGATCGTCAGCCAGTATGTTCGTCTGGTAGATGCGGATACGGCGTCGGGCAGCATGCCCGCAGGAACGCTTCTGTATCTGAATGACGAATACGAGGTTGCGGCCATGCTGCTGCCCAATGGCATGTTCCGCGCCTATACGGACGGCACATACGGCAGTGAGGGGGCTGCGTATTCCGAATACAGCTCCAATGCTGCAACCGGGCTTACTGTAACGGTCTCTGAGAATACGCCCACCTACCTGCAGGAGATTGCGGAAAACCTGTATGTGACGGCGGACAATTTTGACGGTTACAATTATAACAGCGCGTCCTTCTTCTCCTACAATGCGGAGGGTGCACTCGTAAAACTCACCACCGGTTGGGCGGAGTTTGGCGGCGTAGGCAGCGGCCTTAGATATATTGGGTCCCTTGCCGATCCTTCCGCGCTCACGCTGGGCAACGTGCTTGCGCGCGTTCTCTATAGCCCCGAAGGCAATGTTCTCCTTACCATTATCAACAACGGTGCGGACGGGAAAGCGGTATTTATCCTGCCCGACGGCGCGGCAATCGATTCGGACGGTACGATCTCTTCCGTGGCGACCGGCTCCAACCGCAGCTTTGCAGAAGGCGCGTGGAACACGACAGTGGCAATAGGGACGATTGAGGCAGGGGATGTCAAACTCACTGTGCAGACTCCCGCTTCAGGCAATGTGACGCTGACCGATCTTGCGGGCGATATTCTGGAACAGGATATTAAGGCCGACCGTCTTACGTTCCATATTGCGGGCAATGCGCCGATCTTCGACGCAGCCAATCCGCTCGTGCTTACACCGTATACGATGGGCACAGAAACGGTGCTTTCCTTCAAACCGGTAAGCGGCAGCGCCTACGCGGGCAAAGCATATATCACGGCGCAGGGCGGCGTACATGTTGTAGACTCAACGTTTGGAAGCGCAGCGGAGCTGTATTTGAACATCCTTACAGGCAACGCAGGGTTTACAAACATAGTGACCGCACCGGGCAGCTTATTGGATGTACAGGTGACGGGCGGCGACGCTTTCGTCAACGGCCTTAACGTAGGCGGGACGATGTATTTGAAAGCCGCGCCGGGCGGCAATCTTAACAATCTCGTTGTGGGTGCGAGTGGCATTACCGTTGATGGCGGCGAGCTTTTCATCAATGCCTCGGGCGATGTCACAACTCTTGGCGCAGGCTCCGCCGGAACCGTTGCGGTACAAAACGGCGGCAGCGCGGCCATAGCCGCAGGCGGGACCATGACGCTGCATGTGCTCAAAGCTCTTACTGGCGGTACGCTGACGCTTCACGCAGGCGGCGCTCTGATCGCCGGGGATGTGTCCGCGCTCAATGGCACAATAACACTGACCTCAACAAACGGCGGTGCAAGTATTGGTGACGCCGCAATTTCCAACGGCACGCTGTTTGTTACGGCGAATGGCAATATTCTGTTCCGCCGCATGGAATTGACAAGCGCGGGCAAGCTCACGCTCCGTTCCATAAACGGCGGGCTGTTCACCACCATGCAAGACGGGTACCTGTACGCGGACAACAGCATAACCACTGCGGATATCCTGCTTGACGCGGGCGACGATTTCGGCACGGCAGCCTCGCGCATTATCGTAGACATTCCGCAAACCGTTACGCTGACGTTTGCACGGGTGAACAACTATTATATCGATGCGGTAACGCTTACCGGCTCCGCGTTTGCGCGCGTACGGCCCGCGGCTCCTGAGACGGCTTCCGGTCGGGATCAGTCTGGCGCGCAGCAGCAGGGCGAATATCTCTCAGACGGCGGGCAGGAAACGCTGGGCGCAGCGCTTAGTAAGCAGACCCCGCAGGAGCTTGCCGCGTGGATTGCCGGGAGCGGGCGTGCAACCCTCAACAGCCTGATCAGCGAAAGCGCCCTTGCCGCGCTCATCCAAAGCAGCGTCATCGGGAATGAAGAACTTAATAGGCTGCTTCTAAACGATACGTTTACTGCAGAGCAGCTTGGCTCATTACTGGGCACGGGCGGATACACGGCGCTGGCGCAGCGGCTGCATGCTGTATTGACGGGGGCACAGAGCGCAGTCAGCGACAGCGGCGCAAGCAGCTGGCTTGCAGCCGCCATTGCGGCTGACAATGTCCCGAACCTTGGCAATACGTTAGCAGGCCGTCTGACCACAGAAGAAATACAGACGCTCATACAGGCCGCGTGGGAGAAAGCAGGCTATGCGGGTACGGCACCTGCAGATATTCCTGCCCGGGCATTCGGAATGCATATCGGTCTATCCACCGGAGTTGGGTATGTGAATAACGCCGGCGATATTGCAATTGCGCAGGATACGGGAGATGTTACCGTAGGCAGCATCCGTTCCGAACGCGGGGATGTAACCATCCGCGCGGCGGCAGGCAGCATATTGGGCATCAACGCCCCGGCCGGTGTTCATATTCTGGGCCGCAACATTATGTTGCAGGCGCAAGGACCCATTGGTACGCAAACCCAGCCGCTTGTGACGGAACAGCAGGCCAACCGGCCTACGCTACTTGGCAACATTGCATCGCCTGCCGCAACCGGCGGCGTATACGCGCCGGTGGTGGTGGAGCAGGTGCAGCAGATGGGTGTTGACGGTGTGATGCGCACGGTGTGGGCGCTGCGCGTGGTGGTTGCGTATACGTGGGCGCGGGTAAGCTACCCCGGAGAAGCGACTATACTGAACGCTTTCTCGGCAGCGGGCGGTGTCTATGTGCGTGAAAAGACAGGCGACCTTGGGCTGGGCGTTATCAAGGCAAATCAGGCGGTGAGCCTCGATGCCCCGGGGAATATCGTAGATACCCGTACCGTGACGCAGCGAGGCGCGAATGAAAAGAACATTACGGCGGCAAACGTAGCGCTCAACGCGCAGGGCGGAGCAATTGGCGGCATAGGCGCGCCCATTCTGCTCTCGGTCTCCGGCAATACAATCGCGCAGGCATATGACGATATCCGTATAGCGGACACCGGGGATATGGCATTGACGGTAGAAAGTGAAGCAGGGCGCATCTATGCGGCGGCAGAGCAGAACCTGACGTTAACAAATACGGCGCTACGTCCCGGCAGCAGCAAGGATCTTCTCATTGGCGTGGTGCAGGCGGGCGGCAGGGTAACGGTGCTTTCGCTTGGCGGCGTGTACGGGCCGGATGGAGCAGTAGCAATCGTTGCGGACAGCATATCGATTAGCGCGCAGGGCGATGTTGGCTCTGCGGCAGGCCAGCTCGTTGTGGATACGGCAAACGGCAGCACAAGGAGCGGCACGCTGTATGTCAAAGGCGGTACGGTCTTGCTTAGAGAACTGAGCGGCGATCTGGCGCTTGCGGGAATTTCCGCTTCCGGCAATGTGAGTTTGACCGTGCCCGGCAGCCTTAGAGACGCAAGCGGCGGCGACAACGCGGTCTTGCTGGCGCTTAGTGCGCAGCGCGCCGCGAACGACGCGAGAAATGCGGCAAACCAGGCGGATGCGACAGCGGGTGTACACGAAACCTACGCACAGCGCAAACAGGCGGAATACGCAAACGCGCAGGCAAATACCGCCGCGGCCCAGACAAAAGTGGATGCGGCCAATGCTGCTGCCGCCGCGCTCCTAGTGCAGATTGAAGCCGTACGGGCCGATATGCAATTGAGCGCTGAAATCAGGCAAGCAATACTATTGACGCTTACAGAACAGCTGACGGCTGCCTTGCAGTATGCGGCCGATTTGACAAATACGTTGACCGCTGCGCGGGCTTTGGAAGAAGCGGCGCGGCAGGCGAAAGAAAGTGCGCAGGCAGCTGCAACCACTGCACGGCAGATTGCAGATCAGCGCATGGCGGCAGCACTTCTCGCGCAGCAGAATGCGGATGCACTTCTGATCAGCGCTGGTCTTGCGGGCAGGGCCATCAACTCGGCAGGGCGGCTGGAGCTCTACGCCGGGGGCAGCATCGGGCAAAGCGGCAGCCCGCTTACGTTTAGCGCCAGCGGCACCATTACAGCGCAGGCGGGGGACAGCATCTATCTTGCGGGTGCGGGCGACGCGCTGCTCTATTCCCTCACGGCGCCCAACGAAGTCTCTCTCATGGCGCTTGGGAACATCCGCCAGGCTGCGACACCAAACGAGCGCAGCATGCGCATGCGGCTAAGGGCCATGGCAGCCACCCCCGCGGCAAGCCTCCAGGCCCCGGGCGTAGTGGCGGGCAGCGTGAGCCTGTACGCACCTCTTGGCAGCGTGGGCACGGCTGCGACACCGGTCTGGGTCCAGGTAACCGGCATCAATGGCATGGCCATGGATGGGTTCTATGTATACAACACAGGCGCGCTTGAGATCGGCACAATATCCGCGGGCGGCAGCGTGGTGCTCACGGCCACCGGCAGCATCACTGCGGCAGCTTCAGGCAGCGTTGCACCTAATGTGACCGGCAATACGCTCACACTTACTTCCGGCGGGTCGATCGGCCAAAGCGCGAGGCCGCTGCTGCTGGATGTCGGGAACGGGCTTACCGTAACAGGCGGCAACCTGTACCTTGGCACGATAGGCAATCTCCCGGTAGAGAATGTGACGGGCGATGTGGTGGTGCTTACTGTTGGCGGCGTGGTCAAAGTTGTTCCCGGCGGCGGTACGATTACCGCGCGCGAACTGCTCATACAGGCGTTTGGCGATATCGGCACAAAAGACCAACCCATTTCCATTGTGGTCGGCAAGACGACAATCGGGACCACGCTGGGTCTTGTATACACCTATGTGCCTTCTTCGGGCGGCAGGGGAGGGCTGAAACCCGGGCCGGGTACCGGTACGATCGGGGTACCCTATACAGGCGGTACTTCGGAAATTGGCTGGCTGTTTGTCGCGGTTGGGCTTCTTGGATTGGCGCTTGTGCTGAAAAAACGGCGGCACGCATAGTCTGGCCCCGGTAATGCTCAGAAGGTAAAGCAAACAGATATACAAAGCCCGAAAACATACTGTTTTCGGGCTTTGCGGTTTTCATAGCGTAAGCCTCTTATCATTCCGGCTTTGAAGCAACCTCAGGTGTGATGGGCTTTGACAAAGTTCCTGCCTTGATGAACAACACCACCGCAAGCGCGAGGAACGGCAGTGCGCCGAGTATGCCCGTAATCGCAGGCCCAAGCAGCGAATTGAAGCCGGGTTTTGCGAGGTAAATGGCCATTGCCGCACCGGCGTTGATGGTGGAATGGATCATGGCGGCGGGAATGGCGCTTTTTAGCTTTATGGTGATATACCCCTCAATTACGCCAAATATCACACAGAATACGATCATGCCCACTACACCAAGCCAAGGGTAGCCAAAGTATTCCGTCCCATAGTTATGACCCATGATGATGACCGGCGCATGCCAGACACCCCAGATTACACCGGAAAGCACCAGCGCTGCACGGTTCGAGTGAGACTCATGCAGTTTGGGCAGCAGATAGCCTCTCCAACCAAGCTCTTCACCAAGCGTCGGGATGATGTTGATAATGGGGCCGATTAGCGCCACCTGCAAGAAGGTTATCAGTAGCAGCTGCTCTACGGGCATTGCACTGGAACCGCTTGCAGCTGTCAACTCCTTCAATGCGGTAAAGTTGGGATCAAACGAGCCGGGGAAGAGTAAGAAATACACCGCAGCGCTTACAACCAACAGTACCGTGGGCCCAAAGAACACAAGCAGGTAGTACCGGATGTTGCCCTTAAAGCGCGGGCGCAGATACATGTTCTGAAAGCCTTCTTTTGTGACCAACCGGGTTAAAATGCTGCCAAGCGCCGGTGCAAACATGGCGGCTGCAACCAGGATAATAGAGTTGCTCGTCCCATATGGAATACCCAGTATGGGTACAAGCAAAAACAGGATCCATGCAATGACAAAGGTGAACACGACAAACAGTATCAGCCGTTTCTTGGTCATTTTATTTGTGCCTTCCATACGCTGTTCCTCCTATTGATATTGAATAAACCTATGCATGCTGTTACAGGTTATTTTTGAGCCGCTTGAGAATGGATTGAAATTGCTCTTCTTGTGTAAGACTGGCAAATGCCGGATTGAGTTCCACTCCATCGAGCATGCTCTTTTTTATTGTCTTTTCATCCCGGGGAAGGCCGGTTCCAAGATCCAGTTGATCGAGCCACGAGCCGAGCAGGTCGAAAAACGCGTCCCCCTGCAGCTTCAACGGATAAATATTGCCTGTGACAATCTCGGTGTACTGCTCCAACATCGCAAGTGCCTTTTCGTGATTTTGCTGCATGCAGTAGCCTTGGGCGGCGGAAAGATAAAGGCCGATGATGACCGCGGGGTGCAGGCGCTTCATATCAAACGCATCGGAAACAGCAAGCCCGCGTCTGAGCGCTTCCTCAAACGCCTTTCCATCATTTGCGCACAGCATGAGATACGGGGGAAGGAAGTTGAACAGAACCACCATATTTTGGTACATGCCGACCTGCAAAATTTCTTTGGCGTCATCTATACGGCCCGTCATCTGATAGGCGGAAGCGAGCAGGGACTCCGGCGGCATCGCGGGGGCAACGGTACCTTCCAGCAATTCAAGCGCGCTGTTTGGATCATTCGACATCAGGCAGGCGAGCGCCTCCATGAAGAGCGCCTGTTTCGTCAAAGAGACGTCCCCGCTTTCCTCCCGCACGCGTATAAACAGGGATTTGCTTTGTGCAAGCAGGGCTTCTACTTTACTCTGATCTTTTGCCAGTTCCAAGTGGTTCATTAGCAGCATGCCCATTTGCAGCAGCAGCGGAAAGCAGGAATAATACTTGCGGATGATCCGGTTGCACTCCATAAGCACTTCGTCAAAGGGCTTTGCAGCAAAGTCTGCCGATAAGCTGCGATATAGCCTGCGGATATCCTCTTTTGGCAGTTGCGGCTTATAATCCATCAGTTCGTCAATGCTAATGTGAAAATATGCGGCAAGTTGGGGGAGGAACGTCACATCCGGGTAACTTTGGCCCGTCTCCCATTTGGAAACGGAGGCTTTGGAAACCCCCATATAATTTGCCAGTTCATCCTGGGTAATGCCCTTCTCCTTGCGCTTGTTCACAAGCACGGCTGCGATATTGATTTCCTTCACAAAAACCACCTCTTTATAGGTGTATTGTAGTGCTTTCGGAACTGTAAATCAATGGATTTAGAGTTGATTTGGGTTGAAAAAATCAACCTATGCGATACGCGCAGTAAATAAAAGAGCGCCTTTCCAGCGCCCGATGAATTGCCCCATGCTATTTATCTAGTATCCGAGTTCCTGATCTACAAATATCACTTTGATGCGGTCTTTTATAAACTGTCCAGTAATCAGCACAAAGTCGTTGCAGATGCGCTGCGGATGGCGGCAATCAATGCATCGGCCTAGTGTTGCGCAGGGCGTCTGCTTATTAAGGCGCTTGGCGTCGAGCGGTGCGGCAATCTGCAGCGTGCGTGTGATGGCGGCGTCCACGCAGAGTATGCTCTTTCATAGTGATGCAAAACTTACTCCTTTCAGTTTTCGGTTAAGTTTTCTGTATATTTCTTGTATCCAAGGTTCGTTTGAAGCTGAAACAGCTTCTTCAAGTTCCATCCATTTTACCCCGCTATTTTCATCGGGTTTTGTAATAAGTTCTTCCTCTTCGAGTGCTTTCAATAAGAATGTAACATTCAAATGCAGATGAGAGGATATGTATTTTCCTTTTTTCATATGTCCGTCCACCGTTATGATTTCCAGCGAGAAAATACGATCTGTCATTGGGACAACTTTTGTAATGCCCGTTTCTTCTTTAACCTCACGTATTGCGACTGAAAGCAGATTTTCCTCTCCATCTGCGTGGCCGCCTGTCCAGGCCCATGATTTATAAATATTATGATATATCATTAATAGTTTGTTATCACTGGGGTTTATCACCCAAGCGGAAGCGGTAAAGTGCGCAATTTCATTGCTTCTTGTTAAAACATCATGATTATAATCCATATAGCTTAACATGATTCTTTTATCGTTTTCTTCCTGCTCATTATAAGCGATATAATCTTGTATCTGTTTTTTCAAAATCATTCCTTTTTCTCCTAAAGGTTATTTCAATAATGTTTATAAATCAAGGATACGTTAGGGGAGTGATTTATACAAGAATGAATCCCACCGAATTCATATGCCAATACAAAAGCACCCCGATGGGCGCTTTTGTATTGAAGTAGATAACAAAGAAATCCATTTGTAACAGCGTGCTTTGCATAATAAAATCATCTTAATTACCACCCATGATTGCTTTTGTGCGGAAGTCCTCTATTCGTAGCGTTTTCCAGCAATCATCATTGGTATAAAAAAGCCTAAACATGCAATTAAAATGAATGCCAACTGTCCCGCCTCCCAAACCGCAGGAAGGAACCATTGAACAACTAAATACAACAAGGGAAATACAATGGAAACTGTGAATAACCATGTGCGACCTGCACGAAGAATATGTGGCCAGTTACTGTTATTAAAGCGGATGCCTGCCATATTCATACGGAATATCCCATCACTGTAAGTGCTGATTTTATTCTCATCGTAATAGGCAGGCAGTGTTTCTTTGACAAATAGGCAGAGCCACCCACCCAATCCAAGACACATTCCTTCAACCAGAGCAAGATCTTTCAATATTTCGTCAAATGTAAACCCAAGAGCTGCTAACCCCACAAATTCCAGTACGACAATCACAACACAGGCAATATAAGTCCATATCCTTCGCTTGCGCCTTTGGCTTCGTTGCTGATGTTCCTTTGCGGAAAGCTGAATTGTTCCGGCCACCAGTTTTTCAACCTCCTGCACGTTCAGAAGTTCAGGCTCATTGATACGTTGACCGGTTAGCAGCTCTGTTGTGGTTACGCCGAGCAGATTTGCTAGTGGCATAAGCAATGCAATATCCGGCATACTCAATCCTCGCTCCCACTTGCTGACGGCCTTATCGGAAACAAACAATCTTTCCGCCAATTCCTTTTGCGTAAAGTTTTTCTGTTTTCGCAGTTGGCTTAAAAAAGTACCAAATCTCTCGTTGTCAATCTCATACATGTCATGTAGCCTCCTGTTGAAAAGTATAGGCCAAAGGCGAGGGTCGAGGCAACCGACTAACAGTAGAGTTGGGTATTTGGTGGAGTTTTGCCTCATACTTGACGGCCTTAATTAATAGGGCGAATTCCACCGTCTCAATATAGGTAAGCTCCATTTCCGATGAAGTCTTTGTTCTGGCGGAATAGGTGGAATTCGATTTCGGCCATCGGCAGGCGAGTTTGCGACGGCCCGCAGGCCTGGTGCCCGAAGGCGTCTCCCGCCGAAAGACCGCTCCGTGCTGCGCTCGTCACGCCTACAGCACGAAATCCCGGGGCGGGCAAACGCGTCACAGGCGCGTTTGCTGTTCCGCCCTTCGAATCCGAGGCAAGTAAAG
>JAEXTB010000149.1 GCA_023453725.1 Bacillota bacterium
GGGTGGGGCTTTTGTCCCGCTTTAAAACGCCGCTGGAGCAGAAAGCGGTAAAGAAAGCGCTGGCAGAGGGTACCGTCGATATCGTCGTCGGCACACACGCGATTTTGGGCAAGGAAGTTAAATTCAAAGACCTCGGCCTTTTGATTGTGGACGAAGAGCAGCGCTTTGGCGTTGGGCACAAAGAGCAGATCAAAAACATGAAGACGAGCGTCGACGTCCTGACATTGACCGCAACACCCATCCCAAGGACGCTGCATATGTCCATGATCGGCATCCGCGACATGAGTGTCATTGAGACCCCGCCGGAGGATCGCTTCCCCGTACAAACATATGTGCTGGAATATTCCGAAACATTGCTGTGCGATGCGGTCAACAAGGAACTCTCCCGCGGCGGGCAGTGCTATATTGTTTATAACCAGGTGCAGCGGCTGGAACGGTACGCCGCGCATTTAAAAGAACTGCTGCCCGAGGCATCCATCGCAGTTGCGCATGGGCAGATGCCCGAGCACGCGCTTGAGCGCGTGATGCTCGATTTTATGGAAGGCCGCTACAACGTTCTTCTTTGCAGCACTATCATCGAAAACGGATTGGACATTTCCAACGCCAACACGATGTTTGTGCTGGATTCTGACAAAATGGGCCTCTCACAGCTCTACCAGCTGCGCGGCAGGGTAGGTCGCTCCACCCGGCTTGGCTACGCCTACTTTATGTTTGAACGCGATAAGTCGCTTTCCGAGGTGGCGCACAAGAGGCTTTCCGCTCTGACGGAGTTTGCGCAGTTTGGCGCTGGCCGTGAAATTGCCCTGCGGGATCTTGAAATACGCGGCGCCGGGAGCTTATTAGGCGCACAGCAGCACGGGCATATCGCCGACATCGGCTATGAATACTACACCAAACTGATGGGGCAGGCCATTAAGGAAGCGCGAGGGGAAATCACCGGGCCGCCGGAAGTGGATACCGTTATCGACATCCCCATCGACGCGCACATTCCAAAGTGGTACATCAAGAGCGAAGTACAGAGGCTCTCCATGTACAAGCGCATTGCGCTCATTTCCGACCGCGCCATGCTTTACGATGTGCAGGAGGAAATGGAGGACCGGTTCGGCAATATTCCGGAAGCAACGCAGAACCTCATCGATACCGCCTACATCAAAGCGCTCGCTTCACGCTCCCAGGCTTCCGGCCTTACAGTGCGGGAGGGCTTTGCCAAACTCACATTCCATGCGGATGCGCAGCTGGACGGGGCGCGCCTTGTGGCAGCGGCCACCAACTTTGGCGCGCAGCTTGTGCCCGGGGAGACAACGGCACTGGTATTTAGAAAAGCAGGCGCAGATGTTTCCCAAATGCTGCAGGCCCTGCCGCCCTTCCTGGAGGAATTGTGCGGATGCGTATAGAAAATGCCCCCAAAACAGGACAGCCGACAAGGCACCATCGGCTGTTAAAGGCTCTGCTTGTGGCACTTGGCGTATTTGTTGTAGTGCTGCTCATAGCGCCGTTTGTCATCATCCCCATCGCCACTATTGGCCCCATCGCTTACGACGGCAACACGGATTTACACCCGCTGCAGGATATCTATACGCCCGAAGAATTCGGCATTTTAGCAAACGAGCGGATGCTGATCACGGAGGATGGCTATTCCATATGGACATCCGAAGTATCGGTACCCGTCCCCAAAGCAATCGTCATTTACCTCACGGGCATTCAACAGCCTTCTGTGACCTATTTTTATCCTCACGCCAAATGGATGCAGGAAAACGGATATGCCTCCCTTCTTCTGGAAGTGCGCGGCCACGGCAACAGCAGCGGAGTCCGTGTTTGCCTTGGCTATGAGGAAACGCGGGATGTGCAGGCCGCCGTATCCTACCTGAAGGGACAAACAAAGTACGCCGATGTCCCAATCGTATTGCACGGCGTCTCCATGGGCGGAGCGATTGCCATTAATGCCTTTGGTCAACTTCCCGAGGTAGATGGGTTGATCGCCATGTCCGCGTACTCCAGCTTTGAAGATGTGGTATGCGATACTATGGCGCAGCACAGTATGCCTTCCCCGATCATTGCACTGGAGCGTCCGCTTCTTAGGCTTGCTTCCTCGCTTCTCTTTGGAAAGAGCATAGTGGAAGAAAACACGCCGCTTGCGCAAATACAAAACATCGGCGAACGGCCTGCGCTGCTGATCGCATCAGAAGGAGATACTTCCGTGCCTTCTGTCAACATGCAAAGGCTGCTTGCTGTTGCGCCAGAGCACACGCAAAGCTGGCTGCTTCCTTCCGACGCACATTTTATTGTGAAGGACAATGATTTTTCGGCCGTTCGTCAGGATACGGAATACTGTAAACGGATACTCGATTTTCTTGAAGATGTCGTCTCTGAACAGAAAACCACCAATAAGCAAAGCGCCTGACGGCGCTTTTTTATAACACATATTCATACAGGAAGAAGTGGGGTAGCCCGTAGCTTGCATACCCCAGATCAACTTTTGCAACATACCGGAATCCACATTTTTCATAAAGCGCGATGGCAGGAAAGTTGTTTTCATATACATCCAGGCGAACCGCTTTTTGCTTCTGCTCCTTTGCGTGAGAGAGCGCGAACCGCATCAATTCGTTCCCGATACCGCGATTAAGATAAGCGGGATGGACCACCAACGTATGAATGACGATGATATCCGCATATTCCGCGTCAATCAGCCAAGTTGCGCTATGGTAGGCTTCCTCCGGTTCATGGCTCAAAATGACCGAGCCTGCGATTTTGTCGTTTACTATATACACAAACAGTGTTCCTTCTTCTGCCGCCCGCTGCGCGTTTTCACGCACCGGGTAAATGCCCTTGCGCCAGCCGGGGTAATTGATGGTGGCCGCCAAGTGATCATTGAGCGTATCATAAAGCGCGGCTAGTTCCGCTACATCCGCAATTGTCCCTTTCCGGATACCGTTGTCTGTCATGCTCCTTTTCCTCCCCTGCACAATCTACAAACGTGCAGCATGCTTTATGGTAATCGTTTCCCAAAGACGCTGTCAAGCCCGGCCCTATAAAAAGCAAAGACCGGTCAATATGACCGGCCTTGCTGTTGGCGTTTGTATTGTCCATCAACCGCTTATTTGTTGCAGTTGTAGAGACCGCTGTTTTGAAGTTGGTTCAAAATGCCGTTGACATCAACGGAGCCGCTGCCGGTGGGGCAGTTGGAGCTGGAGGAAACGCGGGTCCGGGCCTGGTTGAGCGCATTGGATACGGCGTCCTGGATCTGGGCGCGGGCATCGCTGCTGCTGCCGCCTGTGGGGCAATTGGAGCTGCTGTTCTGGGGCACGGACTCCACTTTGTTGGTAGAATTGCTCGTGGGGCAGTTGGAAGAAGTGTAACTCCTGATCGCTTCCTTGGCCTTAGCGATGGCGTCATTGATATCCGTCGGGCAGGGAGTGGCGACAACTTCTTCTGCATCTTCCTGCGTTTCTTCGGTTACAACAGCTTGTACATCGGCGCTGTCATCCGTATCGGATACAACCGCTTCTACCTGGGTATCATCGGTTGCTTCTTCTGCCGGTTCCTCTTCTACAACGGGCGCACACTTCGTCTGGGCACAGGTATCCTTGCAGCCCGCAGTTAAGCAATCGGCTGCGTCACAGCCATTTGCCGCACAATCTGCCTCCGTGCAGGAATTCGATTGTTCTTCAGAAGCGGAGCCGGTGTTAGCGCAGGTGTTCTGCGTACAATCCGTGGTGATACATTCTGTACCGTCACAGTTCACCTTGGTGCAATCCGGAGTCGTGCAATCGCCTGTCTCACAGACGGGGCCATAGCGCAATACTTCTTTGGTCAATCCGCATTTGTTGAGAATGTCGTCGATATCGCTTGCGGTAAGCTTGTATTTCGCCAGGCAGTTGTTAATCGGGGATGTGTTCGCCGTCGGACATGTGGAGGCGGCAAGCGCAGGGGAAGCTACAGCAAGTACCAATAAAAGGGCAAGGGACGTTGCTGCGATTTGCAGGATTCGCTTCATTGTTTTGCATCTCCTTTTGTTTGATGTATGTATAATAACACACTTTATACATTGCCTCCAGTGAACAAATTATTAATCAAACGCTTAACATTAGGCGTTTTTATATTTTTGAGAATGTATACTCCCATCATAGCCTGAATTTGGAGATGAAAGCACGGATTTCATATATGCAACTTTTCCTGCAAAAAGGGTCTGCCAAATCGGCAGACCCTATTACTTGAATTCAGACGCTTATCACATTAATACCCGAACAGGTGTACCCAATAGGTGACGCCATTGACACGCAGGCAGGCTGCGCCTGTCTTTGTAAAGCTGGTGCGCATGGCATTCTCCCTGTGGCCTTGGGAATTCATAAACCCGTCTGCAGCGCTCTGCGCCGTAGGCAGGCCGCTGCCCTTTGCAATGTTTTCACCATTGATATGCTCAGGGTCAACCGTGAACACCATGGTGCCGTCCGGGCGCTCGTGGTCAAACTTCTGTACAATTTCCTGCACACGGATCTTCGCTGCTTTGTTCAGTGCATCCGTCGTGGTCAGCTTCGCGATGCCGGACTGAGAACGGTAATTGTTGATGATGCTGATGAGCTGTGCTGCGCCTGCGTCGTCATATCCACTCTGGCTGCTGGAGCCGGAACCGGTGCTGCCGTTGGTGCCGCCAGAATAGCTGCTTGCGGTCAAGTATTGGCTGCTCACATAGCCTGTACCGCCGTTGTAGCTGATCTTGGTCCAGCTGCCGCTTGTGCCAAGCCTCGGTACGATGGTGCCTTTATACAGCGAACCTATGATGCTATAGCCGGTGCCCGGCCCGCTGCGCACGTTTACATTTGCTGTTGCGGCAACATAGCCGGTATCCGTCGTGCTGCCGCCGGAAGAACTTCCGCCGGTGGACGAGCCCGCCGCCTTCAGATACGTGGAGCTGACATAGCCCTTTTGGCCGTTAAAGTTTATGATTGTCCATGTGCCAGAGGTGCCGTATTTTTCAACGGTCGTGCCCTGGGCCAGCACGCCAAGCTTGGAATAGCCTGTCCCCGGACCGGTTCTGACATTGACGTTGGCGGTAGCCGTCACTTTTCCGGTTGCGGTAGATGTGCCGGTGGAACCGATGGCCTTAAGATAATCGGAGCTGACATAGGCCTGTTTGCCATTGTAGTTAATGACCGTCCAGCTGCCGCTTGTGCCGACCTTCTCTACCTTGGTGCCCCGCGCGAGGACGCCAAGTTTTGTGTATCCGGTGCCGGGTCCGCTTCGGACATTGACGTTTGCTGTGGCTTCTACATAAGAGGCGGCAAGCACCTCAACCGTTACATATGCATCCGCTCCGCTCTGTTCCGCCGCCAGCGCAGGCATGGCAAACGCCATGGACAGGGCAAGCACAAGGCTGAGGGCTGCAGTTTGCAGGAAACGCTTCATTTTTGTGTACTCCTTCTTTGGTTTTCTAAATCGTAACACGATTTTACACGGAACGCCAATGAACAAAGCATAAATAAACCCACATGCTTTGTGCGAATTTATATAAATCCGCAAATCCTATGACAAAATCAGAAAATGCAGGAACACAGGTTGGTTCTTTCACGTCATCGAGCGTTCGTGGGTATTTGAGGAAACGTTCAAAGCATATATCCGCATTCTTAATTGTATCTGCACAGGCTTAGGAATGCCAACAAAAAGAGGAGAACGCATTTTAAGCGCTCCCCTCAATATTTTACTGACGACTATTGTTTCTGCAGCATTTCATGAATAGCTGTAGCAGCTTTTTTACCGGCACCCATGGCGAGTATGACGGTAGCAGCGCCCGTTACAGCATCCCCGCCCGCATACACGCGCGGCTTGCTGGTGGCGCCGGTTTCTTCCTCCGCAATGATGCCGCCCCACTTTTGAGTAGCAAGGCCGGGTGTGGTATCCCGGATGAGCGGGTTGGGCGAATTGCCGATGGCGATGACAACCGTATCCACATCCAGCGTAAACTCGCTGCCTTCCTTTGCAACGGGCCGTCTGCGGCCGGAAGCATCCGGTTCACCAAGCGTCATTTCCACGCATTCCATAGAAACGACATTGCCGTTCTCATCCCCATTGATGCGGGTGGGGTTCGTCAACACCTTGAATACAATATCCTCTTCTTTGGCGTGGTGGACTTCCTCCAAACGCGCGGGCATTTCCTTTTCGCTGCGGCGGTATACGATATACACCGTCTCAGCGCCCAGGCGCTTGGCACAGCGTGCGGCGTCCATAGCCACGTTGCCGCCGCCGATAACGGCGACGCGCTTGCCTACCTTTACGGGCGTATCCGTCACCGGGAAAGTATATGCCTTCATCAGATTGATGCGGGTTAAAAACTCGTTGGCGGAATACACGCCGTTGAGGTTTTCGCCGGGGATCTTCTGGAAGTTGGGGAGACCCGCGCCGCTTCCTACAAACACGGCGTCAAACCCTTCCTCTTCTAAAAGTTCGTCCAGGCTGACCGAGCGGCCCACAACGGTGTTGGTCTCGATTTTCACGCCAAGTTTTTCAACAGTGGCGATTTCTTCGCGCACCAGCACCTTGGGAAGACGGAATTCCGGTATGCCGTACACCAGCACGCCGCCGGGGGTGTGAAGCGCTTCAAATATCGTTACGTCATATCCAAGCTTCGCTAAGTCCGCCGCACAGGTCAGACCCGCGGGGCCGGAGCCTACGACGGCGATGCGCTTGCCATTTTTTTCAGGCAGGGCTTCTTTTTTTGCGCCCTCTTCGCGCGCCTTTTGCAT
>JAEXTB010000177.1 GCA_023453725.1 Bacillota bacterium
TCGCCTACGGCGGGGCGCGCGGCGGCGGCAAGAGCTGGGCCATGCGGAGGAAATTTGTGCTGCTGGCATTACGCCGCCCGGGGTTACAGCTGCTGCTGTTACGGCGAACCCTGCCCGAGCTGCAGGAAAACCATGGCCGCCCGCTGCAGCAGGAATTATACGGGCTTGCCAATTATAACGCAGGGGCGCGTTCGTTCCACTTTCCCAACGGCTCGCGCATCCGGCTGGGGTATTGCGATAAGGAAGCGGACGTTTATCAATACCAGGGGCAGGAGTATGATGTGATCGGCTTGGAGGAAGCGACGCATTTTACCGAGGCGCAGATGCAGTTTTTGTGCACCTGCAATCGATCCACGCGTGCGGACTTTACGCCGCGCATGTACTACACTTGCAATCCGGGCGGCGTGGGGCACGCGTGGGTAAAGCGCCTGTTTATTGACCGGCAGTATCGGAACTCTGAGCGGCCGGAGGATTATGAATTTATTCCCGCCCGCGTTACCGACAACAAGGTGCTGATGGAGCGAAACCCGGAGTATGTGCGTACGCTGATGAATCTGCCCGATCAGTTGCGGCGCGCGTATCTGGAAGGCGATTGGGACGCGCTTGAAGGGCAGTATTTTCCTGAATTCCGGCGGGAGAAACATGTATGCGAGCCGTTTATCATCCCTGCCTGGTGGCGCCGGTTTCGCGCCATGGACTGGGGATATAACGATTATTGCTGTGTGCTGTGGTTTGCCTGCGGCCCGGACGGGTTCGTGTATGTTTACCGGGAAGAATACAACAGGCAGGTGCTATCTTCCCGCATGGCGGCCCGCATTGTGGAACAATCGGAAGGAGAGCAGATTGCGTATACCGTCGCGTCACCGGATGCATGGCAGAAGCGGGGCATATCCAGCCGTGGGGAGGATAGTATGGAAGGGGAAAGCATTGCGGAAGTATTTGCAAGGCACGGCGTAGCGCTGCTGCGCGCGGATAACGCGCGTATTCCTGGCTGGCAGCGCGTGCGGGAATATCTTGCGGACCAAGAGGACGGGCGGCCTCAATTGCAGCTATTCTCCACCTGCACAAATCTCATCCGTACCTTGCCGCAGCTGCTGCACGACAACAAGAATTTGGAGGACGCCGCGGGCGGGGAAGACCATGCGCCGGAGGCTTTGCGTTACGGCTTAATGTCCCGGCCGGTAAAAAGCAGGCCTCTATTGCCGAAAACCGCTTTGGCATATGATCCGTTTGCGGATAATCCGCCCGCCTCGGGCGGGTTCTTAGGCAGATAGGTGACCATAAAAGTGTGGCTCCCGAAAAGGCGCTTCATTATAAACGGCAAGTATGGTATGCTGATGAAAAGATGAATGACGGAGGCCGACCCATGCGCAGACGTGACCGTGAACAATCCCGTGAATTTGCTTTGGAGGTTGTAGACACCTGCAATTATGCCGCGCTTTCCACCGTCAATGCGGATGGGACGCCCCACTGCGTTCCCATCACCATTGTCCGGGAGGGGGAGAACATCTACTTCCATGGCGCTCTTGCAGGACAGAAGATGGAAAACATCACCGCCCGGCCGCAAATTTCCATGGCATGCGTCTCGCGCGCTATTACAAAGCAGCAGACCTACAGTGTGGACTACGCCTCCGCGATTATAACCGGCAATGCAAGTCTGGTTACGGAGAAAGAGGAAAAAGCGCATGCGCTTCGCATCCTGTGCGTGCGGCATACGCCAGAAGCGATGGATGGCGTGGAAGCATACATCGCCTCGGGGATTGACCATACGGCGGTGGTGCGAATTGAAATCACTTCCATAACTGGCAAGGCGAACACGTGATGGCCGACACTGGCGCAAAAAAACAGGGCGTTAGCCCTGTTCTTTTTTTATGTCGGGAAATGGTATGATTGCGCCGCGAATAGCTATGCCGCCCCGCCCTCGGAAAGGGGCTTTTCCCTGCCTTGCTCCATGAGCAGCTTGTCCGCTACCAACGCGATAAATTCCCCGTTGGTCGGCTTGTCGTTTTTGGAGTAGATGTTATAGCCAAAGAGCTGGTTGATATTTTCAATCTTCCCGCGCGTCCAGGCAACCTCAATCGCATGGCGGATGGCGCGCTCCACTTTGCTGGGCGATGTGGAGAACTGCTTGGCGATGCCGGGGTAGAGCTCCTTGGTGATGCGGTTGATGAGGACGGGCTGGTAATACACCATGCGGATGCCTTCGCGCAAATAATAGTAGCCTTTGATGTGGGCAGGGATGCCGGCTACCAAGAACACGGACGTAATTTTCTCATCCAATGTCTTTGGCTGCTGCGCAAGTGTGGGTATTGTGGTACTGACTGGGGTTGTCTGGAGCATGTCCAGCGTGCGCTTATAGAGCGTGTCCGGCTCCACCGGTTTTACCATAAAGTATTTTGCACCAAGGGCGCATGCGTTTCGGATCATGTTTTCATTCCGGATGGCGGGGACGATGATGACGGCGGGCTTTTCTCCACTGGTCATGGAGAGGTTTTCCAGTACACCCAACCCATCCAGCTTGGGCATGATGAGATCCATGAGCACGGCGTCATAATGCGTCATGTGCAGCTTTTCGAGCGCCTGCCGTCCATCTGTTGCAACATCCACCTGCCGGATTGGTTCCTGTACGGAAAAATACCCACGGACGGCGGAGAGATACTGCGGGTCGTCATCGACCAACAAGATTCGATACTTAGACATATGATCCCCCTTCTCGCTTTTATCGCCATTCCTGTAATCCCCCACTACAGGATCGGTTTCTATGAAAAAGTTATCGAAGAATCGTGTTTTTATAGCGTTGCGTATTGTTTTATTGCTGTTATTGTAACAAACAAATTTGTGGAATGTCAGGGGTGAATATCCAGTATTGTTGTCGAATTTACAATTGGAACGAGTCAATTCAAAAATGAAAAAACCAAATCCGGCTTCTTCGACGCAATGCTACAGCATATTGTTAGGAAACCGGCATCTCTCACTACATATAGTGGGCCATGAAAAAGAGCGAAATTCCGAACGATAGGGTTTCTTGCACTCTTTTTCACGGATATTCTTACTGTTTACACTCTGGTATGAAAGAAAAATATCAAACTGCAAAATAATTGTTTCTACAAAACATTACAGGATATATCTGTATAGTAAAGAAAAATTAAGTCATAATCAATAGCTAATTCACTGGATTTTAAAAAGAAAAGAAAGATTATCCAAAATGCGCAAAAAAGTTCCCCCCGGAATGCCGCATCATTATGACAATAATCTCATTGATGGTGGTATACTATACTAGCGCGCGCGGGCTTAAAGGAAGCGCGTTAAGCTTTTGTAAGGAGGTATGGCGTATGAAAGGGCAGGAAACCGACCGCGCCACTACCGGAAATAAACGTTTTTGGAAGATCGTTTTGCTGTTTTTGGGCATCGCGCTGCTGTTTGTCGGCGGCCGGTATGCGTATGTCATGTTCATGGATCCGATGAGCGCTTTTGAAACGCCCGCTGCCGTAACGCCCAGCCCGAAGCCAGCGGTTACCCCCAACCGTGATGATAGCGCGCAAGTACAGCTGACTCCTACACCGGTTCCCACGCTTTCGCCGGAGGAAGAACTCAGGTTGAGCGCGGATATGAGCTTTATGAAAAATAAAGTCAATATCCTGATGCTGGGGTGGGATCAGGCACCTGAGCGCGAGGATGAGGACAGCGCGCTCTATCGGGATGAAGAAAACAACTACCGTTCGGACGTCATCATGCTGATGACGGCGGATTTTGAAAAGGGCACGGTGGATTTAATTTCCGTCCCCCGCGATACGTATGCGCCCATTTACAACAAAAAAGGAAGATGGAAGATCAACGCGGCGTTCGCGCATGGCGGCAGCGCAAAAGGCGAAGGCTTTTTGTACGCCATGAGGACGGTGGAAAACCTCTTGGGTGTTCCGATCGATTATTATGCCGGTGTGGACATGACGGGGCTAAAAGCCATTGTAGACGCGATGGGCGGCGTAGACTATAACGTGGATGTGGAAATCCGCCTCAACGGCCGCGTATTAAAAACCGGTATGCAGCATATGGACGGGCAGCAGGTGCTTGATTATGTGCGCGCGCGCAAAGGCATTAGCACCGACGTGGGCCGCGCGGATCGGCAACAGCGCATGCTGTTCGCCATATTTGAACAGCTCAAAAGCCGCAACCAGCTTGTAAACCTGCCCAAGATTTACGCTTCCGTGCAGGATAAGATCAACACCAACCTCAATTCCGAGCAGATTGCCGCCATGACGGTGTTTGCAATGGGGTTGGATATGCAGGATCTCCGCCGCCATACGCTCGAGGGCGAATACATCAGCAATGTGTACAACGCTTCGTTCTATGTGCTGGATAACGATAAGCTTAAAAAACTGGTCAAAGATATTTACGGCATAGAGATCAAGACCAATCCACGGTATGATCTTGATTATGTCCGGGCGGATAAGGCTGCATTTGCGGCACTCACCTACGCCGAGGGCGCGCAATACCTGTTGGAACAGGATATGGCCCAGTCGCTTACCCCCAAAGAGCGCGAGCTTTCCGAACCCGTGGAAGCCGCCATGGCGGAACTGCTTGGAGTTGCCCAGCGCAATATTCCCGCGGATGCCGGGGAAGAAACCATAGAGAAGCTGACCGCTTCTTCGCTGGATAAATCGGCAATCGAGCAAGCGCAGCTTAAATTGGCCGATGCTATGTATTCATTCTGCATCGCGCGGAACATTACGCAGGCGCAGGTGGACAAAAAGAAGCTTCCGGAGGCGTTTTATGCGTTGCTTCCCGTAGGGACTGCAACGCCGGAGCCCGCCCAGCCTTCCGCTGCCCCGCCCATTCTTCCGGATGCAGCTGCGGGAGAAACGCCGGAAGCCGAATAATCGCATTCATCCAAAATGCCGGAACCTTGGTTTCGGCATTTTTTATGCGTGCGGTTTACCGGGAAGTAGATAACATGCGCACAATTGCGTCGCCATATACTGTAGAAAAAAAGATAGGGGATCGGTGCGCCATGGCTATTGCTCCACCGATATTGCGCGTAGGGGATACAATAGGGGTTGTTACACTCGGCAGCCCGGAGGACGCGGCCACTATAGACCGTGGCATTCTCATGCTTAGAAGCATGGGGTTCAATGTAATCGTCGGCAACTATGCGTACTCGTATGCCGGGTATGTGGCAGCATCCGAGGATCAGCGTGCCGCCGACCTGATGAGCATGTTCGAAAACCCGCAGGTGCGCGCTATTATTCCCACGCGCGGCGGCGTGGGCGTGGCGGGCATACTGCCGTACCTCAATCTTTCCGTCATCGCCAGAAACCCAAAAATCATTACCGGATACAGCGATATTACGGTGCTTTTAAACGTACTCACGCAGTTCTGCAATCTCATTACCTTCCATAGCCTCATGCTGCTGGATTTCAGACCCGATACGCCCGCCTATAATTTTGACCAGTTCTTCGCGGCTACCTCCACCGTGCAATGGCCAAGGCCCATCGAAAATCCGCCGGGCATGCCGCTCGTCAGCCGTATTCCCGGAAAAGTCACATCCACCATTGTGGGCGGGAACCTGACGTCGTTTGTGGATCTTCTGGGTACGCCCTATGAAATCAGCACGAGGGGCCGTATATTGTTTCTGGAGGATACGCACGAGCCTATCAATACCATTTACCGCTATGTCAACAGCCTGCGGCTTGCGGGCAAATTTGACGATTGCGCAGCCATCCTGATGGGGGAATGCACGGATTGCCCGATTGCATATGAGCAGGATTATGAGTCGCTCATCCGGGATGTGATTGTTCCGCTCGGCAAGCCGCTTATGACCAACCTCGCTTCCGGCCATGGCATCTATAAGGCGGCGGTTCCGCTT
Organism: Bacillota bacterium; assembly: GCA_023453725.1. GTDB lineage: Bacteria > Bacillota > Clostridia > Christensenellales > CAG-138 > JAEYLA01. The sequence goes on from JAEXTB010000177.1 coordinate 5,864, forward strand.
GGTGCTCTGGTGGAGATGGATACCGTCAACAATACGCTCACTATAATGGAACCCACGGTGCGGATGTAGAGGAGTGCTTGCGTGACGGTACTTTGCAAGTTACAATACGATTGTTGAACAAACACGAAATATACCGTTATATATCCTGTAACAGAACATCAAGCATGCGTTTGGGGTTCTCTAAAAACCTGCGGGTAATGAGATAGTGCTCCGTATCCGTATAGGGGATGGGACGCATGCCCGTTTCGTCCAGCCAGTAAATCTCCGCATCAGGGTAAGCCAATAAAAGCGGAGAATGTGTGGCGATGAGAAACTGGGCATTTTGCTGGACAAGCTGATGGAGCCGCGCAAGGAGCGTCAGCTGGCGCGAAGGGGAAAGTGCCGCCTCCGGCTCGTCGAGTATGTACAGGCCGTTTGGCTTGAACCGGTTAAGGGCAAGCGCCAGAAAGCTTTCCCCGTGGGATTGTTCATGCAGGGATTTGCCGCCGTAGGACTTAAGAAAGCTTGGGCTTGCCACCTCCCTGTCCAGCCTGTCCACCTCGGAAGCGACATTATAGAAGCTTTCTGCGCGCAGAAAGAAGCCGTCCCGCGCATAGGGGACGCCTTTCATAAGCCGCAGCCGGTCATATAGGCAGGAATGGGACTCTTGTGTGGAAAAGTTGAAATTCTTTGACCCGCCCTCCGGATTAAACCCATAGGCGGTGGCAATCGCTTCAAGAAGCGTTGATTTGCCAGAGCCGTTCTCTCCGGCAAAAAACGTAACCGGCTTGGTGAATTTCAATTCGTTAAGCGTGCGGATTGCGGGGATGAAATCGAGATACGCTTCCTCCCCGTCCGGTTTCATCTGCTTTTGTACCGCATTAATAAACATGTCTTTATTGTACGCCGGTGGGGTGAGCCCCACAAGAAGGACTTATTCATCCAAATTGAAACTGGGGGAAGAGTATGAACAAACAGAAACAAACCCTGCAACAGAAGCTGGCGGCGCGCAAACTGTCGCCGCCTTCGGCATTGATCTACCGTATCCTTGTTACCGTAATGCGCATGCTGTACAAAAAGAAACTCGGCATCACAATTGAGCACGAGGTTGATTTAAAACAGTATCAGGGGCCGTATATCGTGGTGGCCAACCACGCGTCAAGGCTCGATTATCTTTACGCCAGCATGGCGTTCTTTCCGCATACGCTCAACTTTGTGGCGGGTTACAACGAGTTTTTTCGCTCCCATCTCGCGTTTATCTTTCGGCTGCTGAATGTTATACCAAAGCGCAACTTCGTACCGGATACATACACCATCCGCGAGGTCACACGCATACTCAATAAGGGCGGGCGTGTTGTGCTCTTCCCGGAGGGCATGAGCTCCATCTCGGGCGCCAACCAGCCCTGCGCCATCGGCAGCGGCAAGTTTTTAAAACACTTTAAGATTCCTGTGCTGATGATGAAGATTTCGGGCGGCTATCTCACCAGCACAAAATATTGCCTTGATGAGCGTCCCGGCAAGGTGGAAGTGACAGTATCCGAGTTCTTAACGCCCGAACAGATGGCAAAGCTATCCGCGGACGAAATTCAGGCAAAGCTTGACGAGGCGCTGTTCCATGACGACTATGCGTGGAACAAGCAGGCGCAGGTGGAGTTCCAATCCCGCGGCAGGATCGCCCACAACCTCCATACACTGCTGTTCTGGTGCCCCAAGTGCAACCAGGAATTTTCCATGCGCGGCGAAGGAAGCGCCATACAATGCACACAGTGCGGCAACGGCGCGATTATGAACGAGTACTACGATCTCATTCCACTGGATGAAGAATGCATCATTCCGGAAACCCCCCGGGCATGGTTTGATTTGCAGCGCAGGCATATCTACCGCGCCGTCAAGGATAAGGGGTTTGTGATGCGTGAAAAAGTTCGCCTTGGCGTACTTCCCAAGTTTGAGTATTTAAAGGATCAGGCGACCTCCCTCGTTGTGGGGGAAGGAGAGCTTACTCTTGACCACAGCGGGTTTTCATTTTCCGGTACGCGGGAAGGGGAACCGTTCTCCTTCCATATTGAGCCCGAACAGCTGCCTACGTTTGGCATGTGTACGGACGTCAGCCGCTTCTATACGTTTGTGGAAAACGAGTTTCTGGAATTTTTCCCGGTAACAGAGTCGGTGGAAAAATGGTTTCTGGCCGCGGAAGAACTCCACAGGCTCGCGGGCGGGCAGTGGCGCAACTTCCCGGACGCCATCACTTACGCTGATTGAGAAGCGGGAAAAACGTACACAGTATTCTATTATGACCAAAGGAAACAGGAAGCATGGACATTGCAAAGACACTATCCACGGAATTTAAGCTGGAACTCAGGCATGTAAACAACATCCTTTCCCTCATTGACGATGGCAACACCATCCCGTTTATTGCCCGTTACCGCAAGGAAATGACGGGTTCGTGCGATGATCAGGTATTGCGTGAGCTGCATGAGCGGCTTTTGTACCTAAGAAATCTGGAGTCGCGCAAGAAAGAAATTCTGGAGAGCATCGCTTCGCAGGAAAAGCTCACAGATGAGTTAAAGGCTGCCATCGAAAATGCGGCAACCCTTGCGGAAGCGGAGGATCTCTACCGCCCCTACCGGCCCAAGCGCCGGACGCGCGCCACCATCGCCATTGAAAAGGGATTGGAGCCGCTTGCTGAACTGTTATTGAAGCAGGACCGACGCACGGGGGACATTGCTTCGCTTGCAACGCCGTTTGTGGATGCGGAAAAGGGCGTATCTTCCGCGGAAGAGGCAATCGCAGGCGCAAAGGACATCATAGCCGAGCGGATTTCTGACGATGCCGCATCCAGAAAACTGCTTCGCGCGCTCATCGGGCGCGAAGGCGTCCTTTCCTCCCGCGCCGCCAAGGAAGAAGATTCGGTCTACCGCCTGTATTATTCGTTCTCTGAGCCCGTAAGAACGCTGCCCAGCCACCGTATCCTCGCCATTAACCGCGGGGAGCGGGAAGGATACTTAAAGGTTTCTATCGCAATCAACGAGGACAGCGCCCGGGCCATCTTAAACCGTCAGTTTGTCCGGGAAGGCAGTATCACATCTTCCGCTGTGCGCGAGGCCGCAGAGGATGCGTGGAGCCGCCTGATTTTTCCTTCCATTGAGCGGGAGGTGCGGAATGATCTCACCGAGCGCGCCGCCGAGCAGGCTATCTCCATGTTTGCACTCAATTTGAAGCCGCTGCTGCTGCAGCCGCCTGTACGCGGCAAAGTGGCGCTCGGGCTGGACCCCGCCTACCGCACCGGCTGCAAAATCGCCGTGGTGGATGCAACAGGTAAGGCGCTCGAAACCTCTGTGGTGTACCCGACGCCCCCGCAGAATAAAAAAGAGGAAGCGAAAAAGGAGCTAAAGCGCCTGATTGCCGCACACAACGTGGAGATCATCGCAATCGGCAACGGTACGGCTTCCAAAGAGGCGGAGATGTTTGTGGCGGAACTCATTGCGGAGCTTCCCGCAAAAGTGAGCTATATGGTCGTCAACGAGGCGGGCGCTTCCGTATATTCCGCTTCCAAGCTGGCGGCGGGAGAGTTCCCGCAGTATGACGTTTCTTTACGCAGCGCGGTTTCCATCGCCCGGAGGCTGCAGGACCCGCTGGCGGAATTGGTGAAGATCGACCCGAAATCCATCGGCGTGGGGCAGTATCAGCACGATCTTCCCGCCGCGCGTCTGGACGCGACACTTACCGGTGTGGTGGAGGATTGCGTCAACAGCGTGGGCGTGGACGTCAACACCGCATCCGCGCCGCTTTTAGGGTATATTTCCGGCCTCAACGCGACGGCGGCGAAAAACGTCGTTGCCTACCGGGACGAAAACGGAGGGTTCCACAGCCGTACGGAACTTAAAAAAGTACCGCGGCTGGGGCCGAAGGCGTATGAGCAGTGCGCGGGGTTTTTGCGTATCATCGGCGGAAAGAGTATTTTAGACAACACCGCCGTCCATCCGGAAAGCTACGACGCAGCAAAAAAGCTGCTGGCTCTCTGCGGCTTTGCACTTTCGGATATTGAAAAAGGGACGCTTTCAACGTTGCCTGCGCGTATCAAGGAACTGGGCGAAGAAAAGGTGGCAGGGGAGTGCGGAGTCGGCGTACCCACTTTGCGGGATATGGTAACGGAGCTGTTAAAGCCCGGTCGCGATATCCGGGATGCTTTACCGCCGCCGATGCTGCGCACGGACGTCCTGGATATGAACGACCTTAAGCCCGGTATGGAACTGATGGGCACTGTTCGCAATGTCATCGATTTCGGCGTGTTTGTGGACATCGGCGTGCATCAGGACGGGCTTGTGCATATTTCGGAGCTTACGGATCGGTATGTGAAGCATCCGTCCGAAGTGGTGAAAGTAGGCGATGTTGTCTCGGTCCGCGTGCTATCGGTGGATACCGCGAAAAAGCGCATTTCGCTTACCATGAAGCAGCAGAAGCAGGCGTAATCAATCCCCGCTATATGAGATGAAATGGAGTGAACCCCATGCTCTACCGGTTGGAAAACGGCAAACCGCAGCCGCAGGAAAGCAGCGCGTTGCAGGAAGACGCATTCTACTTTGGCGTATTTGGGTTTGAGGAGCTGCCGGAAGCCGCGGCACATCTTTCCATCCAAGCCGAGTTTGTGCGCGTGTACGAGGCGCAGCCTGCCACTGCCTATACGCTGCATGGGGATACGGGCTACCTTTCCCTGCACGCACTTGCGGGAAAGCACAAAACGCCGTTGCTGCATGCATGCGCCTGTGTCCGCAAAGGGTTATTGTTGGTATTCTGCAAAGAAACAGCCGAGATGGAACGGCTGCTGCTGTCGTTTGTGCCCCCCCAAGGCACTACAATTTCCCGCATGCTGTGCAATTTCATCGAAAAACTGACTGACGGCCATGTGGAACTACACAACAGCATTGAACTGGAGCTGGCAGAGCTCGAAAACGCGCTGCTTACCACGAAAAAGCGGGACTGCGTGCGCGAGATCATTGGATTAAGGCGCAGGCTGATGGCCATCAAACGTTTTTATGAGCAGCTCCTTGCGGCCCTTGACGAAATGGAAGAAAACGAAAACGACATGTTCGATGAGCATGCCATGCGCTTTTTCCACCTCTATTCCGCCCGGGTAGACCGGCTGTACCACAGCGCCCTCAACTTGCGGGATTATGTCACGCAGGTGCGCGAATCTTATCAAACGGAGGTGGACATCAGCCTCAACAACATCATGAAGATATTCACCGTCATCACGGCGATTTTCCTGCCGCTCACGCTCATCGTAGGCTGGTACGGCATGAATTTGCGGATGCCGGAGCTTAACTGGCCTTATATGTATCTGGCAGTCATACTGGCAAGCATCGCTGTGGTGGTTGCGGAAATCATATACTTCAAGAAAAACAAGTGGTTTTAAGACTGCTTCTCTTCCGGCGTATCGCAAGTTTGAGGTATATTGCCAGTAACGACACAAAGCGACAAATTCATACTTGACAGCTATAGTTTCGGATGCTACCTTAAATGTATAATTGCATAGCCTTATCCAGAGTGGTTGAGGGACTGGCCCGATGAAACCCGGCAACCTACGCCGAACAAGCGCAAGGTGCTAATTCCTGCGGTCTATTATAGACCGGGAGATGAGAAACCCGAATTTTGGCGCCTCGTCTTAAAAACGGGGCGCTTTTTCTTACGGATGGATGGGCACAATGCAAAGTAGATTTGCAAAGGAGTAGATTTTATGGCAAAGCAACTGTTCACCTCGGAATCCGTTACAGAGGGACATCCGGACAAAGTATGCGATCAGATTTCGGATGCGGTGCTTGACGCAATGCTCACAGAGGACCCGCTTTCCCGCGTGGCGTGCGAATGCGCCTGCACCACGGGTATGGTGCTGGTCATGGGGGAAGTTACCACCAACTGCTATGTGGATATTCCGGGTCTTGTCCGTTCTGTTGTGCGGGAGATTGGTTATGACGACGCGGCCTATGGATTTGATGCTGCGACCTGCGCCGTGCTGGTGGCACTTGACGGGCAATCGCCCGACATCGCGCAGGGCGTGGACAAGTCCCTCGAAGCCAAACGCGGGGAGTTTGAGGATGCCCTTGCAACAGGTGCGGGGGATCAGGGTATGATGTTTGGCTTTGCGTGCGATGAAACGCCGGAGCGCATGCCGTTGCCCATCTATCTTGCGCATGCGCTGACGCGCAGGCTCACAAAAGTCAGAAAGACTGGCCAATTGCCGTTCTTAAGGCCGGATGGCAAATCCCAGGTGACGGTGGAGTATGAAAACGGCAAGCCTGTAAGGGTGGACACCATTGTGCTTTCCACACAGCACGATCCGGACGTGACGCACGAAGAGATCGAAAAGGGTGTGATCGAGCATGTCATCCGCCCCGTCATTCCGGCTGAACTGTTGGACGCGAACACCCGCATGTTCATCAACCCCACCGGACGGTTCGTCATCGGCGGCCCGCACGGGGACAGCGGCCTGACCGGGCGCAAGATTATCGTTGATACCTATGGCGGATATGCGCGCCATGGCGGCGGCGCGTTCTCGGGCAAGGACCCGACAAAGGTGGACCGTTCCGCAGCGTATGCCGCACGCTATGTTGCAAAGAATATTGTTGCTGCGGGGCTTGCCTCGCGCTGCGAAATTCAGCTTGCCTACGCCATCGGCGTTGCAAAGCCGGTATCAGTGCTTGTGGATACGCAGGGAACCGGCAAGGTTTCCGATGAAGCGCTCTCTGCTGCTGTGCAGAAAGTGTTTGATCTAAGGCCGGAGGCCATCATCCGTATGCTGGATTTGCGCAAGCCCATTTACCGCAGGACGGCGGCCTATGGCCACTTTGGCGATCCCGCCTTCCCGTGGGAGAAGGAAGACAAGGTTGACGCGCTGAAAGCGGCGCTTGGATTGTAAAATTGGGATTTTTAAGGGCCGTTACGGCCCTTAAGCGGGGTGCAGGGGCAGCGCCCCTGTCATATAGCAGTTATTTGAGAAAGGGCGCATGTTGCGCCCTTTCTGTTTTCTTTTTTCCCGCATAAATTGTATACTAGAAAAAAGAGTTCCTGAAGTTCGTTTAAAAAGGGAGGAAACCCATTATGCATACACCCGTCTCTGTCATTCTGCTTGCGGGAGGGGAGGGCAAACGGATGTGTTCCACTTTGCCCAAACCGCTTTTCAAGATATGCGGTATCCCGATGATGAGCCATGTATTAAAATCCGCCAAGGCACTCCAGACAGAGGGCGTACCGCTTGCCGTTGTGGGCTATGGCGCAGACGAAATCACCGCGCACTACGGCGGACGGCTTACGTATTGCGAACAGGGGAATAAGAAAGGGTCGGGCGCTGCGCTTCTTGCCGCGCTGCCCTATATCAGGCAGCAGGTCGGGCGCATTTTGGTGCTTGCGTGCGATATTCCGCTCCTCCGGGAACAGACGCTTGAAGCGCTTTCACAGCTCAATTGCGACGCTGCGTTTTTGGCGGCGAAGCTTGAGGACCCTTCGGGTTACGCGCGTGTTTCGCGGGATTGGGACGGCCATGTGCTGGGTGTAGTGGAAGAAGACGCTCTTACGGACGCACAAAAGAGCGTGCGGGAGGCGCGGGTCAGCGCTTACTGCTTCTCCGCGGATCGGCTCGCAGAAGTTCTTGGCTCTTTAGAGGCCACTTCTGAAACGCTCTCCATGTCGGATATTATCGCCGCATTCTTAAAGCCGGGCTGCAAAGTGCAGACAATGCCCATCCAACCTGAAGAGGCGCTCACCGTCAACGACAGGGTGCAGCTTTCAGAAGCGACGGCGGTCCTGCGCCGCCGCATCAACCGCATGCATATGCGCGCCGGGGTGACGATGATCGACCCGGAGCACACCTATATTGACATCAGCGTGAAAATCGGGCGGGATTGCACCATATACCCCGGCGTGGTATTGGAGGGGAACACTTCCATCGGCGAAGGCAGCACGCTTTACCCCGCCTGCCGGATTGTGGACAGCCAGATTGGCCGATACTGCGCTGCACAGGGTGTTGTATCTAAGGATGCGGTTGTGGGCGACCACGTTACACTGGGGCCGTATGTAAATCTGCGGCCCGGCGCAAACCTTGGCGATCACTGCAAAGTGGGCAATTATATCGAGGTGAAGAATTCCAACGTCGGCGAGGGCAGCAAGCTGCCGCACCTTTCCTATATCGGGGATGGCGACGTCGGCAGGCATGTGAACCTTGGCTGCGGCACCGTATTCGTCAATTATGACGGCTATAAAAAACACCGCACCGTCATTGGGGACAATGCCTTTATTGGCTGCCATACCAGCCTGGTTGCGCCGGTTAAAGTCGGCGAGGGCGCGTTTACCGCAGCGGGGTCCGTTATTACGGAAGAAGTGCCTGCGGGCGCTTTGGCTGTGGCCCGGGCAAAGCAGGTCAACAAGCCCGATTATGTCGCAAGGTTAAAAGTCAAACGCGGGGAAATAAAAGAGTAAAGCCCAATCATAAACCAATCGGGGTCACAGTGGCGAGAAATATGCAACAGGGCGCTTGTGGTCATTGATCGGGACCCAGGCAGGGTTCCGCACAACATTTACGGGAGGGCATACAATGTCCAACTTCGTGCTGGCCTGCTTTGGCGTGCTGACCGTCGTCCACCTCTATGCCTGCTTCAAGCAGATGCAAAAGCTCAGGCGCTACACCAAGCCGTTTTTAATGCCGGTGCTGATGCTCTGGTATACCCTTGCCGCACAGCGCCCTTCCGCAATTATCGCGTTCGCCCTGCTGTGCGGGTGCGCAGGAGATTTCTTTTTGCTGCATGATGAACGCAAAAAGAACTTTTATGCGGGAATCGGCTGCTTTGCGGCGGGGCACATTCTTTACCTTTCGTTTTTGCTGCCGCGCCTCACACTGCCTGTCTGGTGGGCAGTTGCAATTATAGCGGTTGTGTATGGAGCGGGCCTTTTTGTTACATACCGGCGCATCCGGCCGTATGCGAAAAATGAAATGCTCGTTGGAAGCATCTTATACGCGCTTTTGCTGTGCTGTATGAGCCTGAGTGCAGCGTTTTATGCGCTTTCGGGCGGGAGCATGCTTCCACTGTTGGGCTCGCTGCTGTTTCTTTTGTCCGATTCCATACTGTCCAATGAAATCCTTGTCAAAGAAACCCGCTATGGTACACTTGCGGTCATGTCTACCTATATTGCAGCGCAGGTGCTTTTGACCGTCGGGTTTTCCTACGCCGTATAACGCATACCCGTAAACATTGTATGAACACCGCCCGCCTCTGCATTGCGTGCGAGGATGGAAGATGATACAATTTTTCTGTCCCTGTATGGCCTTCACAGGGCGCAAAGAGCGATCGCTGCGCCCCAAATCGCTTAAGGCAGCCGTACTTGTGCGGCGTACAGGCGGGAGGAATTCATGATGCATATGCGCAACAAATGGTTAACTGTACTTGTCGCTTTTGTGCTGCTGCTTGCAGCCTGCCAGGCGCCCGTGGAAGCCCCGGTGCAAACCCCTGCAGAAACTGCAGCGCCCGAGACGCCCGCCCCTACGCCTATCGTCGGCGGAACGGACGCGCCGGCAACAGTGCTTACTGATATGATGGGCAAACAGGTGACTGTTCGCGGCGTGCCGCAGCGCATTGTGTCGCTTTCGCCTGCCAGCACGGAAATATTGTTTGCGCTCTCCGCCCAGGGCAACTTGGTTGCGGTGGATGAAAACAGCGATTATCCGGAAGAGGCCGCAGCCCTGCAAAAGGTCAATGAAGGGGATGTGGCCGCAATACTTGCCCTTACGCCGGATATGGTGTTTGTAGGCAGGGAATTCCCGCAGGAAGCCGCGGATCAGATCACTGCGCAGAACATCCCCGTGGTGTGTGCGGAGGCTGCGTCCTATGGTGACATTTACGCCGGTATCGCGTTGACCGCGCAGATTTTACGTGCCGATGCGTCCAAGCTTGTGGAAAGCATGCAGCAGGCGGTGCAGGAAGTAAACGCCAGCGCTTCGGAGCTGGATATGCAGCCCACCGCGCTCTTCGTCCTTGCGTATGTGGATGGCAAGACGACTGCCGCGGGCACGAACTCCCTTGCATTCAGCCTGATTGAGCTTGCGGGCGGAATTCCTGTGACCAGCTCCGCAGAAACATTCCCGGTCTATTCCGCCGAGGATGTCGCGGCGCTCGCACCGGACGTCATACTGGTCTCCTCCGATGTAGATCTGGAAACGCTCATCGCCGCTCCAGGGTTTGGCGAACTTCCCGCCGTGCAGGAAGGCCGCATCTATTCCGTTGACGCAACGCTCGTTAGCCGTCCCGGGCCGCGTATTGTAGAGGGCATCCGGGAGGTATATGAGGCGCTGGAACTTTCCCTCATGAGCTAAGCGTTCTTTTTGACAGACTGCGCCCTGCCTGATGGCGGGGCTTTTTCTAAGGAAACAAATGGGGAGGTCTACGCTTGAAGCAACGCATCGGGTATTGGGTGGGCGCTTTCGCCGTCGTTCTGCTGCTGCTCGCGGCGCTTTCCGCAAATTTGCGGGGGCTGCCCGCGGTGCCTGCGGCGGTAATCCTCACGCCGGAGCCGGAACAAACTCAGGCTGCCCCTACGCCCACGCCCGTTTACGGCGCGGTCACCATATATGCGGGCGGCAAACCGGTTGTAACGCTTGCAAGCGAAGAAGAAGCGCAGGCGCTCCTTGACTGGCTCTTGCAGGAGGGCAGCCAGAGCATTCCGAGCGGAGAGCATCTTTATATCGCGGAGTTTTCCGCAAAAGTGGAACTCTTGGGCGCGCAAGGCGGCAGCGAACCCGTTTCGCTTGAGGAAGCCAAAGAGAACGTAAGCGCCGATCCGTCGCTTTTGCAGGTGCGCTGCATTACACGCATTGCTTTCGTTGAACGCATCCCATATAAGACCGAAGAAAAAGAGGACAAGCGCCTGGCGAAGGGTTCGCGCATTGTTCTCAAGAACGGGCGCGAGGGCGAGCGCGTTACGATCAGCGAGGCGGTATATATCAACGGCAAGTTGCAAGGCTGCCTTGCGGTACAGGACGATGTCACACTTTTTGAGCCTATGACAGAGCAGCTCCTCATCGGAACATATACCGTTAAAAAACCGGAGGAACCTGCGGGCCGCAGCGAAGGGCAGAAAGGCCCTGAGGCCCCGGAAGGCTTTGAGATCGCCTTGCCTGTAAAGGGCGAGGTCATTGCCAATTTCGGCGTCGGAGAATATATTATGCGAAATGGACTCGATATCAGCGCCGAAGCGGGTGAAACCGTACATGTGCCCTCGGACGGTGTTGTCTCGTTCGCGGGGGAATGGGGCAGCTACGGCTTTGTGCTTGAAATTGACCATGGAAAAGGGTTTGTAACCCGGATTGCCCCACTTGCCCAGTGTGCGCTCAAAACGGGGGATCAGGTGAAGCAGGATGCCGTTGCTGGCGTTGTCGCCACCCCTCAGGATGAAGAGATGGAACCCAAAATACGGCTGGAACTTTTAATAGGCGGCATTCCCTACAACCCCAGACAATACCTTGCATAGCGGTACGTTTGAAGTATTGCCTTTCGTGCATGTTATGGGGTATACTGTGAAAGCTGACATATGACCTTTATCGGCAGCACGGAGCATGGCCTCTGGGCAATAGGTCATGATATGCGGAAAGAGGGGTGAATCCAAATGATTCAGATTTTTAAGACGCAATCCGGCAAGCTTACGGAGCTGGAGTGCTTTGAAGACGGCGCATGGCTGCATATGACGGATCCCGAGGATGCGGAGGTTGCGGCAGTCTCAAAAGAACTGGGTTTGGAAGAAGATTACCTCAGAGCCGCTTTGGACGAAGAGGAAAGCCCCCGCGTAGAAAGCGACGACGGGCAGACTTTGATCATTGTGGATATGCCAACCGTACAGCCCGAAGGGCGTACGTTTGTCTACAATACAATCCCGCTTGGCATCATCTATTTTGAGCGTGGGGTCGTGACCGTCTGCCTGAAGGAAAGCTCCATACTGGAAAACTTTATGGAAGGCCGCGTGCGCGGTTTTTCCACCGTGAAGAAGACGCGCTTTTTGCTGCAGCTTCTTTACCGCAACGCGTCGCGTTTTTTGCAGTACCTCAAGCAAATTGACAAGGCCTCCATGCTGGTGGAGAACGAGCTGCATAAATCCATGAAAAACCGGGAGCTGATCCAGATGCTCAAGCTGGAAAAATCCCTGGTCTATTTTTCCACTTCGCTGAAATCCAACGAGGTGGTTCTGGAAAAGATTTTAAAGGGCAACCTGATCAAACGCTATCCCGACGACACCGACCTTTTGGAGGATATCATCATCGAATCCAAGCAGGCCATCGAGATGTGCAACATTTACCGGGATATCCTTTCGGGGACCATGGACGCCTTTGCCTCCGTGATCTCCAACAATCTGAATATCGTGATGAAATATCTGGCCTCCATTACCATCATCCTCGCGATCCCGACGATCTTTTCCGGGCTTTGGGGGATGAATGTGGC